>JBHLOP010000263.1:0-2981 GCA_048940375.1 Promethearchaeota archaeon
AAGTATTTGAAAGCAGTTAAATTACCTTAAAGACATTTTAATGTGAAAACTATGGAGAATGATGTCACACAAGTGGTTCTATCATCATTACTCAAGTACAAAAATGAATCGATTAGTATGGAATTGCTTGCTGGTTTAACAGGAATTAATGATCTGGATTTCATTAATTATATAGTAGATGATCTTGTTACAGATGACATTATAACAAAAGATGACCATAACCAGGTCAATTTAACACCTGAATCTAGAATGAAATTAGCTTTTTTACTAATTAAGACAGGTCTTGATATCGAAGATGTTGCAAAATATCTCGATTGGAAAGAATTCGAAGCATTTTCTCGGGACATCTTACTTCATCATGAATTTAAAGTATATCCAAGCGTTCGATTCAAGAGTTCAAAGAAAAAGAGTTATGAACTTGACTTATTAGCCATACGTAATCCGATTATTTTATGCATTGATTGTAAGCACTGGAGCCCTAGGGCTGGAAAGAAATATGCATTAAAAAAAGCTGTTGAGAAGCAGGTAGAACGAACAAAAGCCTTTTCAAATAGTGTAGACCTTTTAAAATTCAATATTGAAAAGAATAATGATCTTTATCTAATGCCTCTTTTAATCAGTTGGTTAGTAGAAGATATTAAGACCTATCAAAATGTTCCGATCGTCCCCATATTTCAATTATCATTTTTTCTCAATCAAATCGATGTTTACAGAGATGAATTTAAGATTATATCCTTTAAAAAATGATATTAGTTCAATTAGTTACCACACATATGAATATTTATCCATATGGAAAATGTTTGAGGATTAAATATGAATAAGGATCAGAGTAAACCTCTTGATGCGGTTGTTATCCCAACATTATTTTGGGGGAAACTAAAATATCGTAAAGACGAAATTGCTGTAATAGTCTATTTTGAGAGCATAAATGATATTTCAAATGCTTTACGTAGAAATGAAATTCCAAAAGGAGAAATTAATATCGGAATTCCAAATCATATCGATTTAAAAACAATTAAATTAACTGTCGAACGATTCTTCAAGCGTGGATTTGAAAAAGGCGCTCAGATTTATTCTCTAGCAAAATTGATTCCAAATGACAGCGTTACAGAAATTTGGAAGACTATTAGCTTTATTTACTGGAATAATTCAGGTCCATTAAAAGAAAAAGTAAAAGAGGCATATAAAAAATCAGCAGAAATGATAAAGGAGATATCAAAAAAGGATAAAAAGAATAAATCACTACTTGAAGAACTAGAAACATTTCTTGCGCTTTGTGTTTCCGTATCATATAACACACCTCCGCTAAATCCAAACGTCGTCAAACAACTCCTACCAACTTAAAATGTTAGATGGTAAATAGCAGGGGATCTTATGGTTGTAGATGAGCAATTTATTCACAGAATGACTTTGCGTTTTGTGGGAGCCATCAATAAAGCAAGAGAAGAAAAAATTCAAGACTTAGGAGATTTTTTCCAAATTTTGAAAAAACATTATTCTAAGAAACCACCCAGCCCAGAAGCTTTGCCTCAAATATTTGACAAAATTGAGGGAGAAATGCTAGATAAATTAGCACAAATCGTTAATTCCATTACTGTAAAAGCGATAGGACATCTTGGACTCTTGAGAGAAGAAATTATTCAAAAAGGAATGATATTAAATCAAGTTGAGGAAAAACCTGCACAAATTGAACCCCAGCCTTCACCTAAATCTGAAACAATAGACAGAAAACAAATCGAAACAGCAAGTAAGATTAAACAAGAAATTTCTCGCAGGAATCGAATCCTCAAAGAATTACTCGAAACTGTACCTCAATTCAAAATTCTGGCTATCATTGAAAAAACCAAAGCTAACAACTACTCAACTATAAGTAAAGCTACTGGATACTCTACTACTGCTGTCAGAAACTATATTAACGAACTTGAAGAGGACGGTTTCATAATAGTAGATAGAGCTAGGAAACCCTTTATTTTTACGATCGCAAAAACTCCATGGTAGTTTTGTATCTACATTTTCAGCTTTTTGCAGAAATCAACATAAAAAAGAGAAAAGATTTGGTTTATGCACTTTTCACACGTCTTACCAGAAGTACTACAATTACTGCAATAACCGCAACTATAACGACGACTTCAATGAATAGAATATTGCTTAAAATACCAGGAAATCCCTGAAAAATAGAACCAATATCTCCAAAACCAAAGCCTATACCTTGTCCTTGATCTGTAGGTGAACTAATAGATTCTGGTACACCAATCGACACTTGATGAATGGCAGACTTACCTATATTGTGATAAGTAGACATTATAACTATTTGAGTTCCGGATTCTCTGTAGGAATGAAGATCTCTGGTATCTTTGTTATCCTTGTCTGCCAAGCGCATGTAACCCATCTGTTCACCAGTCGAATTAGAAACAGATAGTAAGTGCACATTAGCAGATTTGAACTGTGTATAATCATTCGCAGGTTGTACCGACACGTCGTTTATTGTGGCAGAATCTCCAGACTGCATTTTAAGCGACGAATTCAATGCAAGTAAATTATTTTCTTTATTAAAGTATTCCCAATCACTCACAACCACTTCAATAGCCATTTCTAATCCATCTTGAGGTGTATAAGAAGCAGCGCCACTACCTGAAGCAGAAATAGTGAAGATAAAACTGACATCCGCAAAACCAACTTGATCACCTTCAGTATCAATAATGTCACCGCGAGCCCTGAAAGTCAATTCAATACTGTTTGTGGACACTGATTTTGTTATTTCGTATTTTTGACCGTACAAATTGTTTGGGTTGCTCACGTCAAACTCGCGATAGAGTACGTCACCATTATCGTAGTAACTTTCACCATCGGTATCAAAGAATTCCTGTAACTCTAATAAGGAGAAAGTAAGTGCATGTTCGTTTGTTTCCTTGCTGTACCACTCTAAAACTGGCCGTTTCTTAACAAATTTGATTTGTATGAAATCGTTTTCAATGTAGAAT
>JBHLOP010000264.1:0-2978 GCA_048940375.1 Promethearchaeota archaeon
ACAATGTATATTCTTGCTGGCTATTTAGATGACCTAAAAATGGAAGTAGCTTCGAATGAAATGGTAGCTCTTGAAACAGTGGCAGGTGCTTCAATGGGTGGGGTGCGTGGATTTACGTCTATGAAAAGTGTAGGACTGAACGTTGCTGCAGATTCATTCTTTAGTTTAGGATATACTGGCGTAAATGCAGGTTTAGTTCTATTAATAGCGGATGATCCACATGCCCATTCTTCACAAAGCGAACAAGATGGACGTTTTTTTGGTGAAACTGCACATGTACCCATGCTTGAACCGTCTTCTGCACAAGAAGCATATGATATGGTTAAGTGGGCTTTTGATTTATCCGAAAAATACAAAATGCTGGTTCTGATCAGAACAACAACACGGGTAAATCATCAAAGTGGAATAGTACAGTTAGGTGAACTGAAGAGAACACCTTTCAAAAGAAATGATTGGAAAGAGATTCAAAGTAAATATTATACTTTAAGTGCTACTGCTAGAAGGTTAAAAGGAGAGGCTCTAGAGAAACTGAAAAAAGTCGAAGAAGAATTTGAAACGAACCCATTCAATAAAATAACATTAGGAGAAGGAGATATTGGAATTATTACTTCTGGTGTTTCATATTTGCATGTTCTAGAGGCAGTTGATATCTTAAACATAAATCCTCATATCTTGAAACTTGGAACGACACATCCTCTTCCAAGAAAAATGATAGCAGATTTTCTCAAGAAAGTTAACAAAGTAATAATCATCGAAGAACTCATGCCCTATCTTGAATTAAGAGTTACAGCAATTGCCAAAGATGCGAACCCTTCTGTTGAAATATTCGGAAAATATACAAATAACTTTGGCTACGTTGGAGAATATACTGTCCAGTCAGTTGTTAAAGGCATTTCCTCCGTTTTAGGTCTTGATACTCCAGTGAATTATGATTTTTATCTTGAACGCGCTGAAAGACTGAAATCCATTTTACCTAAGAGAATACCTACATTCTGCCCAGGATGCCCTCATAGGTCGACATTATGGGCAGTACAACAGGCAATTAATGAACTGGATCATGTTGTCAATAATGACATTGGTTGCTATTCAATGTTACTTTTGGAACCTTACGAAATTACAGATTCGCTATTATGTATGGGGGCTTCCCTAGGCGTATCTAGTGGTATGCAACACGTCCTGAATGACAAAATCATTTCATTCGTAGGTGACTCAACATTTTTCCATGCTGCAATGCCTGGGTTTGTAAACGCTGTTCATAATAAACATAATATTACTGTGTTCATCCTAGATAATGCAGTTACTGCCATGACTGGTCAACAGCCAAATCCTGGTTCTGATTTTGGAGCACTCCCAGTTGTTGAAATTGACATCGAAGCGATCGTTAAAGCTATTGGTGTCGAACATGTTACCATGATCAATGCATTTGATCCTAAGAACAACGTAGACAAGATAAAAGAGGCGCTGGAATTTGAAGGAGTTTCTGTCGTGATTTCAAAAGGACCTTGTGCTTTATATAATGACCGCTTGAAGAGAAAACACGGAGTTCCGATAATTCCGAACATGGTCGATAAAGAAGAATGCAAGACTATCTATGCTTGTATTCGGGACTTCTACTGCCCCGCAATTGAGATGGATATGGAAAGTAGACAAACTGTCATCCTAAAAGATTTATGCGATGGTTGCATGGTCTGCGCTAAATTGTGTCCAGTTTCTTCAATAAAAACCACAGGTGGTGTTCAATAATGGTCGCTGGTTATAATATTATGCTGTCGGGCGTCGGCGGACAAGGACTCATGTTATTATCAACAATTATTGGAAATGCCTGTAACAAACTAGGAATGAAGGCAATAACTGGAGAACAACACGGCCTCTCGCAAAGAAGTGGCTCAATATATGTTCATCTTAGAATAGGTGAAAAGGTACATTCGCCATTAATTCCTTATGGTTCCGCAGACATGATCATTTCTATGGAAGCCACTGAAGTTCTTCGGTATATCGAATTTCTCAAAGATGACGGTATCATTATTATGAACAAACGTATTATGCATCCTTCACTAGTAACTGGAGATTTTGCTAAGAAACGAGATGAAAATCGTATATACATAACCTTGGAACAGATACTTGCTCAATTAGAACAAATAACTAAGAATATCATTGTATTAGACGCAACAAAACTTGCTGAACTTGCTGGGAATCCAAGAACTGAAAATACGGTTTTAAGTGGTGCCGCTAGTGCTTTACAAGAGTTCCCCATTGACAAAGATGTTCTAAAGGAGACAATCAAAGATTTGGTTCCATCTAAAACAATTGAAGAAAACCTTAAAGCTTTTGACTTGGGCTATGAAGAGGCAAAGAAAATCATTTTAAGTACGTAATTTCGTTTTTTTCTCACATTTATATTTTTCAGTTCTTGAAAGAGAAAAAAGACTGACGAAAACTGTTGAAAAGTGTTAAAGAACATTTCGATCTAAAATTAATAGAGGATATCTAACAAATGATGAATTGGAACCCTCTGAAAAACTTAGGGAAGAAATATATTCAAAACCTAATGGAATAGGAGAAGGAAAAGATTCTATCTGATCTGATAAAATGATTAAACTTAAAAATAAATAGAAAGAAAAGGAAATTTAATTGATAAAATAGTCAAACTTAAAAACAAAAATTAATTCTATGATTTCTGTTTAAATTCAAAAGAAGTTAAGAAGTTTTAAATATACCAATTTATGCTTTTTCTCGTCTAATGGATTTTAAGTTGAAATCAGTATAGGAGGCTGTATATATGCCAGAAGGAACTGTAAAATTTTTCAATACAATGCGAAACTTCGGCTTTATTACCGGCGATGACGGCAAAGACTATTTCGTCCACATTAGTGGCATAAAAGAAGGAACGGTAATTAGTGATGGTGACCGGGTCTCTTTTGAGATAGTCCAAGGAGACAGAGGGCCTAAGGCTGAACAAGTTGTAAAAATTGAGTAAA
>JBHLOP010000035.1:0-12183 GCA_048940375.1 Promethearchaeota archaeon
GACCATTCTCTTACGTTTTTATTATCATAAGACATGTTGGATCAAATTCCTTTTATTTCTGAAGTTCGAAAACAGATTTAAAGATATTTTGTTTTTGAAATACTGGAATGAACAACCCAAGCAAAAAACAAAACTTTTTAAATATTCTAATACAACTTTTCCCCCCGTTAAATTACTGAAGAGGTTGGATACAATGTCAGCTGCAGATAAGCCAATAGAACTCTTACAACGATCTTTAAATGCAATCGTCCTGATAAAACTCAAAGGAGGACGTGAAATTCGTGGAAAACTTCGTTCCTATGATCAACATATGAACCTTGTGCTAGAAGAGGCTGAGGAATTTAGGGCCGAAGATATAAAGGCTCTTGGAAAAATCATCGTTAGAGGCGATAATGTCATTCTTATCTCACCACCACCTCGCTAGTTACTATGCCATACGGTTAAACTAAAATAACCACCAAGGTGAATACTATGGGTAAAGGAACTCCCTCATTTGGAAAGAAAAATAGAAAGGTTCACATAATGTGTCGAAGATGTGGTCGTCGTAGTTATCACATTCGTAAAAAACAGTGCTCTGCATGTGGTTTTGGTCGATCGAAAAGAATCAGACGCTATTCATGGACAAATAAAAAGGTAAATAAAGTAAGAGTGGTTTAGCATTTATTATTATATCAATTTTGTGGGCCGGTAGCTCAGCCTGGAAGATCGCCGCGTTGGCATCGCGGAGGAGCAGAATAGATGTTCTATTCTTCGCCGACCCGAGGGTTCAAAAGGAATTGGGTGATCTCCAATTCATGAAACTCCCTCCCGGTCCACCATTAATAAAAACACCCCTTGTGTGATTATTGTATACGGGCGGGTGGTCTAGTTGGTTATGACGCCGCGTTGACGTCGCGGAGTATTCATACAGTTGATGTATGGATCTGGAAGTCGTGAGTTCAAAGGAAAAAGAGGAGAATTCATCTTTCTGAAAATCTCACCCCGCCCACCATCTTATCCTAAATTTTTTTTGACGAATAAATCAGCAAGTCAGAATTGTTAATCGTTAGATGAATATGGACCACACTAAAATCCACTAGATTTTTAAATAGTCGAAAAACAATAAGGGGACAAGGCATATAAAATTTCAAGTTGGTGATCTTTATGAAAATTGGCGATCTTGAATTTCCTGAAGATCTATATTATTATGCAGAACATCATATTTGGCTGAAACAAGAAGAAGGTAAAGTTAAAATAGGTATGGATGCCTTTGGGCAGAAGATTGCAGGTAAGATCCTTTTTGTGAGACTCCGCCCCGCAGGCAAAGCTACAAAAGTTGGAAAAACATTTGGAACACTGGAGACGGGAAAATGGGTGGGGCCGCTCAAAGCGCCGATCGCTGGGACTATTGCTGAAACGAATCCAGCAGTTAAAGACAACCCCTCATTAGTCAACGATGATCCTTACGGCGAGGGATGGCTTCTTGTCGTTGAACCTTCTAACTTAGATGACGATCTGGCAGTTCTCATAAAAGGCTCAGACCAAGACGCAATTACAAAATGGATCGAAGAAGAACAGCAAAAATACGCCGACAAATTGGAGTAAGATACATTTCTTTGTTTCAATTTCCATTTCCACTTTTTTATATTGGTGTTTGCAGTTATGTCACGAATCTATCCATGGAAGCATTTTAGGCTTGTAGGTGTAGTATTCAGTATTTTTGGGCTTTCTCTAGTAGCCCAACTTCCTACTCTGTATCACGCTAGTCAAATTTTAGCAATTAAAAGTGCATCTATACTTGTTTCAAGTCTTATTGCAGGAGGTCTAGCAGTTACTGGGGCAGGAATTCTGTTTACCGAGGGAATTGCCCGTAGAAGTAACCTTAGCGAAAGCCAAATACTTTATCCAACATTTGGTGGATCTTTTATCTCCATCACAATCTATCTAGGAATCTATCTGCTTTTTGCAGTGATCCTTTATATTCGTAAAATCCCTTATCTTTCCTTTGTTGATCCTGTTTTCCAGTTTTTGTTTTTAGTAGTTGTTGCAGCTTTAGTGCTTCTATTTAGTGCAGCACAATTTGAAGAAAGAACCCGATAAGTCAATGATCTAATTTCATTATAATGTAGGACTTTGTTAAGAAACTGAGTGTTAGGTGCAAAAATATATAGGCTCCTCGCAAGAAGGCCCCTCAACGTGTTGGGGGGATGAATTGCGATATCTTTAAATAGATGAATTTACAGCCACTATGTAGAATTGAGCTGAGGTCACACTCGCCAATTCTCACTTTAACAACCAGTTCAGGGCAGGGACTGCCCGCTGAGCCTGTGTGACATGTCCCGATGGGGAATGGATGATTCAGGAAGCCATTCAACTTGTTGGATGGTAGTTCACATACAGAACTAGACTTTCCTGTCTAAGCCTAAAAATCAATATCAATAAAGGCGGCTGTAGCTTAGACAGGGAGAATTAAACAATCTTTTAAATACCTATAGCGCCGGACTGAAGATCCGGTTGTCGCAGGTTCAAATCCTGCCAGCCGCACCATATTTCTTTTTAAAAATGCTATATGATATTTATTTCTTGAAATTTTATCCTCCTTGCACTTTTACAAATAGTTTTCTATTACGTGGTCCATCAAATTCGCAGAAATATATTCCCTGCCAAATTCCTAGAGAAAGAGCACCATTTTCTATGATTACTGTACGATCTGGACTAAAAAGTGAAGATTTAATGTGAGCTGGAGAATTGCCTTCACTATGTTTATATGTGGCGTCGAATGGAACAATTTTATTTATAGATTCGATTATATCGCGAATAACATCTGGATCTGCATTTTCATTAATGGTAACGCCTGCTGTTGTATGTGGTACAAAAATAATACAAATGCCTTCTTGAATCCCTGATTTTGCAATCACTTTCTTGATTTGATTCGTGATATCAATCAGGTCAATTTTTTTATGGGTTTTAATTTCAAGTTTTTCCAACATTTTTTATCATTTCTCCTCCTAATCTTAGAACAAAGTTATAAATAATTAATAAAAGGAGATTGGTGCGGCCGCCGGGAATTCCCAATAGAAACGATGTGTCCCTACTTTTTGAACCCGGGTTACTGACTTGGAAGGCTTCCTCCGCATTTCCTCTTGAATATACGGCAGAGTCCTAAACCGCGCTAGACTACGGCCGCGCATTAATTTGTTAATATATAAAATCCAATTTTGTTCAAAGATATATGCTGAGCTAAAATGGTGCGGCTGCCGGGAATCTCAAAATGGGTCATATACCTCAATTTTTTTGAACCCGGGTCGTCGACGTGGCAGGCCGATGTCTTAGCCAGGCTGGACTACAGCCGCACGATGTAAACTATATTCTCTGGAATTGAAACGTTTAACTTCTATTCAATTCAATTCCTATATAGAGAAAAAGCTGTTTAAAAATGTTATGACAAACTGAAAATGCGATTTCTACTCATAACACATTTCTAGCAAACGATATTCTGAAAAAAGAACTTATTATATCGTAAAATCAATCGAGATCAACACATAATGATTTAATCTAAAAATCATTGTTAAAGTCTATTTGTGATGCTACTTCGTAAGAATAGAGTACTCTAGATATCGCAACATGAGCATCAAGTGAGATTCTACTTATAGAAACGATTTCATCTGCAATTTCCAATGTTTTCTTTTCAAACTGACCATGTGGGAATCCGCCTACTATAACGGCCAGAGGTTTGATTTCAACCGTTTTTCTCATTAAATTGTTTAATTCAACCTCTTTCCCTGTTTTAGAGAATATAATTGTATGTTTTGGCTTTATTTGATCATGAAGTTCTTTTAGAGTCATTTTATGAATAGCAAGTAAACTGGGTCCTTTTGGAGGTACTTTTTCTATTGTGAACAATTGACTCATTAATCCCAAAAAGCGGACATAATTACGTGGGAGTCTTACATTGGGATCCACCTGGATACAGAAATCATTCAAAGTATGTACGAAGATTTTTATGTATCCTGATTTACATAGCGGTGTGCCTAAAATTGATAGGAGTGAGATGTGCACTATATCGGGGCGCCCTCTTTTCTCATATGCTTTTGGATTATCTATAAAAAAGGAATGAATAGATTTATCAAAAACAATGGTTTCTGGGGATTTTTTCTGTTTTTTCGCATATCTTCGAAATTTTGCCAGATTTCTAAATTCTACAGGGATTGATTCCAGTGCGGATTCTGCTAAAATGAAGTACAAAATAGGTTCTTTCATTTTTTATCCTCTAATAATGACCTAGCTTTTAAATACAACTGATTTTCGGTCTTCATTGAAGCTTGACTATAAAAGGGAATAATTTTATAGATTTTAGTTAATATCACTTTTATTAAAGTTCTTGTGAGATCGTCATGAAACGTCGTAGAAGAATAAGTAATCGCTCCATAAAAAAAATCGCACGTGAAAGGATCGAACATCTTCTTGAATTAGCTAAGGCAGTATTTAGTAAAGATAGTAATCTGGCACAAAGATATATACAACTTGCCTTACGGATTGGTATGCGACATAAGGTCCGAATTCCACGATTTCAACGTTGGCAGATTTGCAAACATTGTCGTTCATTATTAATTCCAGATGTGACCTGCCATTCAAGATTACGTAACAAACGTGAACCACACATAGTTATAACATGTAATAAATGCAAAAATTATAATAGATATCCCTATAATGTAAAAAAACAACGTTAGTACTGCTTTTTCAGGTGTGGTGAAATTTTCATAATAGGAGAAATTTTTAAACACTTATAGAAGTATTAGGTCTTCAATAATTCAAATTATCTAGAGGGCTTGAATTGAAGATTACAATTCTTATTCCTGCGTATAATGAAGCACATTCGATTAAAGAAGTAATTAGAAGAATAAAAGCCCTCGATCTTGGTTATAAGTATGAAATCCTTGTTGTAGATGATGGATCAACTGATGGAACATCAGAAATCGTCAAAAAAATGAATAATGTAAGACTAATTACGCATAAAATGAATAAAGGCAAAGGTGCAGCATTAAAAACTGGTTTTAGTGCCGCAAACGGCGATATTGTTGTTATCCAAGATGCTGATATGGAGTATTTACCGAAAGATATCCCGAGTTTAATTAAACCTCTGATTGAAGGTAATGCGGATGTAGTTTATGGATCAAGATTCAAGGGAAAACTTTATGGTATGACTTTTTCTCATGCTTTAGGCAATTTAGGACTGACTTTGGCAACATCTTTACTTTTTGGTATAAGGGTAACAGATATGATGACTGGATATAAGCTTTTTCGAAAATACGTACTTGAAAACATCAATATACAGGCTGAACGATTTGAGGTTGAGCCTGATATTACAGGACGAATATTACTAAATAGATATCGATTAGTCGAATTGCCTATCGAATATCATAAACGAAAAAAAGGAAAAGCAAAAATCAGTAAACTTGATGGTGTAAGATCTCTGATTTGGTTGTTAAAACTTCGTCTTAGGCTTCATTAAACTAAATTTCAATGGGTTGATCAAAGAAGCAATGTTAAAATTGCCTTTTGTACGTGCAATCTGTTTTCTGCTTGATCCCACACTACTGAATGTGGTCCATCAATCACCTCATTAGTGATTTCTTGTCCACGATGCGCTGGAAGGCAGTGCATAACCATGACATTTCTTTTTGCGTTAGTTAGCAGCTCTTGATTTACTTGAAATGGTGGAAAAACTTCTAATCTTTCCTTTGCTTCTGCCTCTTGCCCCATCGAAACAAATGTGTCGGTATAAACAACATCTGCATCAAGGACTGCATCTTGAGGATCGTTAATTATCTGAACTTCAGAATCAAAAAGTTTTGCGTTGTCTTTTGCTAAATCAACGACATCATCTATTGGTTCATAATTTTCCGGACAGCCCACTGTTATATCGATGCCTAATTTTGAGCATCCTATAAGTAAAGAATTACAGACATTATTTCCATCTCCAACATAACTTAACTTTAAATTTTCAAAACTTTTCTTCTTTTCTTTAATAGTCAAAAGGTCGGCCAATATTTGACAGGGATGAAATAAATCACTTAGACCATTTATAACTGGGACTTTCGAGAAATCTGCAAGATCTAATAAATCATCATGCGAGTAAACGCGTGCCATAATCCCATCGACATATCGGGCTAGTGTACGCGCAGTATCAGGGATAGTTTCTCCTCTACCAAGTTGTAAATCTTTTGTGCCTAAAAATAGGGCATAACCTCCCAGTTGGCGCATAGCCACTTCAAAGGATACGCGAGTTCTGGTACTTGATTTCTCAAAAATCAAGGCTAATATTTTCCCATATAGTACCTCAGTGGACTCTCCACGAAGATACGTCCTCTTGAGATCGCTTGCTATATCTAACATATAATGAATTTCTTCAAATGAAAAATCCTGCAATGTTAGGAAATCTTGTCCTCGGATATCCATAAGGACTTCCTCCTTTTTCTAAATTGGATTTAATTAACTCAATTAAGCTTTAATAATGATTGCATTATATAGCACTTTCTGGTACGATCTTTTCAGCAAACTTTTGAGGATGAAATGCCGTTAGATCGCCGTACGCTTGACCTACGCCGATAAAAACAATCGGCTTTTTCGTAACATGAGCAATAGAAATAGCAGCCCCTCCTTTCGCATCAGCATCAACTTTCGTAAGAATTGATGCATCAATTCCAACTGCCTCATTGAATTCGCGAGCCTGTTCGACGGCATCATTACCCGCTAGACTGTCTCCAACAAAAACTGTAATCACGTTTGCATCGTCGATTCGTTTAAGAACACGGACAATCTTTTCCATCTCTCCCATAAGGTTTTTGTTAGTTTGCATTCTACCAGCTGTATCAATTAATACAATATCTATGTTTTTAGCAATTGCATGACTAACAGCATCAAAGGCAACAGCAGCCGAATCTGAGCCATATTTGTGTTTGATTACTCTAACTCCAAGTTTATTGGCATGTATTTCTATTTGTTCTATACTTCCTGCACGGAAAGTATCCGAGGCTGCAAGGACAACAGAAAAATCCTTTTTTTGAAATAGATCGGTAAGCTTGGCTAAAGTTGTTGTCTTTCCAGTGCCATTAACTCCTAAAAACACAATTGCTAAGGGATGACCCTGTTCCTTACTTTTTTTTGCTAACTCCAAAAGATCTATACCCTCTACTGTAAGGATTTCTAGAATTGTATTTCTTAAGGCACTATAGACAAATTTCTTTGTGCTCTTAAGACGACCTACTTTTTCACCGGTCAACTGTTGTTTCATCAGATCTCCAATTTCATTTGCAACCGAAAGCGCAACATCGTTTTCAAGAAGAATTAATTGAAGTTCCCAGAGAACATCCTCAATTTGATCTTCGCTTAACGTCTTGGTGGATACCTTGTCAACGAACCCTGATAGACCGTTTTTTAACTTTTCAAACATCTTTATTTCTCTCTCTGCGAAGGTTGCTTAAGCGGTAATCGCTCAGAAAAAAGTAAATTGCTCTATTTTTTTTGCATCTTATTGTAAATTTCTTGTACATTAGTCCGAAGTTCTTCTACTCTTTGGAGAGTGGTTCTCAACTGGTTTTGGAGTGTTGTGGAAATTCCTCTTAGTTCTTGTAGCCGTTCAGCAAGTTTTTCTTGAGCTTTTTCTATACTTGATTCAATAGCTACATCACTACCTATCCCTAAAATAACCTTTTGTACGTTTTGAAGTGTTGCAAAAACAAATGAATTCGATCCAATTGGTAAAAGGACCTCTTGACCTTCTTTTGCTTTAGTGATTCCATCTAATGTAACGCCTGTAATTGTAATTTGATTAATTTGAGCTTCAACAACTTCGACATTAGTTCTTAATACATCTGCATTAGCTTGTTGTTGATTGAGTTCGAGAATCATCTGTTCAATCTTTTTTTGTTCTTCAGCCATTCTTTATGCCTCCCTTGGCAAATTATTTATATTCGTGATAATTCAGAAGTAATACTCTTCAGTACAGGATCGGTAATTTCTTCATCTTGAATTTGTTTAATTTCTGTTATTTTTATGAATTTTCTTGGAACTTTGTGTTTGCTCCCTATAAGGGATAAAACGTTTTCAATCGCATGAGTTTCTTTTAGGGCTTTGACCTCTTTAGCGAATGGGATTTTTTTGTTCATTGCCCTAAAATAACCTTTAATCCGAAATACTGACAAAAAAAACACCTCTATTTTCTGTGAAACCTTTGGTGCACATCTTAACATATTATCTTTTAACTTTTTACATTGGGGTTTTAATTTTTCATGTCATGAAAATAAAACTTCTCAGTGAGAAAATTAGTTTCGCATAACTACCATATACAAAAGCTTAATAATTTTTATTCCAAAAAGGTCATTCATCTTGCAAAGACTTCGTTCTGAATGATATTTATCTAGCGAGAGTCCTTTCTGAGATCAAAATCGATTAACAGTATGTATACTGGTGAACTGTGTGGTTATCATTCAAAATAACTTTAATGGTATTTCATCGATAGGCATTATTTCACTAGCTACGGATAGTTATGTGCTAGTTCCAAGAAATCTCCCTAAACGGATAGTCAATAAGATACATGAGGTTTTTAAAGCGCCAATTATTAAAACGTCAATTTATCAATCATATCTAATTGGAATATTAGCCGCTGGTAACAAAAATGGTCTATTGACTCATTTTCTTTCTTCTGATGATGAACTCAAATATCTTAAGAAGGAAATTGGTATTCCTGTTGAACGATTGAAAAGTAAACTAACTGTCGGAAATTGTATTCTTGCTAATGACAAAGGCGCAATTGCTGCGGATGATTTTGGCAAAGAAGACATTAAACAAATCACCGATGTTCTCAATGTAGAAGTCCTTCAAGGAAAGATCGTCAGTTCATCTTTAGTCGGATCAATTGGAGCGGCAAGTAATGAAGGCGCTATGGTACACCCATTAGCTACCGAAAAGGAATTAGAATGGATTAGCGAAGGCTTGAAAGTACATTCTGATATTGGGACTGTTAACAGAGGTGTTCCATACGTCTCAACAGGAATTTTAGTTAATTCAAAGGGGTGTGTTACAGGCGAAGAGACTACAGGTCCTGAGTTAGTAAGAATCTCACAAACATTCGCACTTTGAGCTCAATTTATTAAACAGCAGTAATTAACTTGATTTTTGGAAAAACAAAAAGAGAAATTTCTACTCAAATAAAAATGTCATTTTGCTAAATAAACTTCACATATCCCTTCGGTGTCCTTCACTGCCCTAACTCTTATTTTTCTCGGAGGTTTTTCGATACCTCGCTTCCAAAGTTCTTCATTGAGTTCTGGATCAATTCGAATGTCAATAGGATGTACTTTCATATGACGTTCTATGTAATGTTTCAGAATCTTTATCGCACGAACTGTCCGTTTATTCCGTGGGGCGTGCTTTACGTCACGAAATGGAATAGTATATATCTCTTCTTTTTCAATTTCTTCATCTAATATTTCTTCTTCTGACACTTCGTTTACACATCCTTTCTACTATTTATTTAAGCGTGTACGTCGCCAATGTCTACTTTTAGGATGTGTACGCACTCTTCTTCGAGTTCGAACAACTATCCATGCAGGTACGCTTCTTGATTGCTTTAGTGCTTTTCCTAGTCGCAATTTTTTTCCTAAAGGTTTATATCGCGCCAATGACAAGAATCTCCTATTTTCGTGTGATTTTAATATCTCTTTGTTTGTCAGTCAATCTTCTTAAAATGGTTTTTAATTGTTCATCAGTTAATACATTGCCAAGTCGTCCAGCTTGTGCAAGTTGAATTAATTGAAGTTCAACAGCTTCAGCCAATTCGGGTTTTACAATTTTTATTCGATTCAATCGTTCTCTCGCTTCAGGGGTCAATATCTGTCGGAGTATTGCTTGTTTCTGGGCTTCTAGTTCCTGTTGCATTTGCGCTTGGCGCTCTTTTTCTGCTTGTTGCTGTTGTAACTCAAGAATGCGTCTTTTCTTTAATTCTTCAAGTTCTTCATCCGACAAAGTTTTTCCCTCCAAATTGAAAAATCATTCTTGCTTTTTTAATTGCTTCAAAATATTGTTAGCAGTACGATCCATAAAAGAACGACCTTTTGCCGATAATATTCGTCCAGAAGTATCGGTTGGCCTTTCAACAAAACCTAACGTCTCTAATTGTTGTAAACCAAATCTAATTATCTTCCCAGCGCCTTTTTTAAAATGCTCTCTTCTATTTCCTTTGCGTAATCTTCCTCCATACTTTATTCGAAGACGATTGACTCCAATTGGGCCATTAATATAAACTTTCCTTAGTAATGAAGCTAATCTGACATACCACCAATCAGGATTGGTCGGTGCCTTCTCCCGAAAGACGCCAGTTTTAACAAAAGCCGCCCATGCTGGAGGTTTTAGCTCATCTATGTTCTTAAGTTCACTCGCAACTTCTTTATTTAGTATAGCCGCTGGCACTTCATAAATGGTAACCATGAAACATCTCACCGATACGAGATTTTGTTCCTCTATTCTAGTATTTTCGATACTAGATTGAAATTGTTTATAAACATTTTCCAGTTGTCAATTGAAGCCCTATTATTTCTCTTTATCTCTAAAGAGAAGAAAAAGGAATCCAATATCTCCTTTCTTAAATTCCAAATTTAAATGAACTATCCTTTTAGTTATACAACAAAACCAAGATTGTAAATAAAGATACAAGATTTTTGTATTTTCGATACTAGATTTAATTCATTTGTGAACTACCACCCTACAAGTAGGCTGGCTTCCTGAATCATCCATTCCCCAACGGGACATGTCAAACAGGCTCTACGGACAATTCCTGCCCTGATAGTGATGCTACATAGTAGCGTGATCGGTGTAAAATCGTGATGGCAGAGTTATGATCTCTGGCTGCATCAAGACCACAGTAAGGACAGCGGTGGAAGCGGGTTGCCAGTGTTTTCGCCACCAGTTTCCCACACCTACTACACAGTTGTGTGGTATTATAGGCACTCACATATTCTACCAGAGTACCAGCCTCCTCCGCTTTGTACTCGGTAAAACACATGAGTTGCCCCCAGCCAGCATCACTAATCGACTTGGCTAGATGATGGTTCTTCACCATGTTGGTGATCGTAAGATTCTCATACACGATCAGGTCATAAGTATCGACTAGTTTCCTACTAAGCTTATGATGAAAGTCCTTCCGTTGGTTACGTATCTTCCTGTGTGCTCGTGCTATCTTTTTGTTCTGTTTGTGACGGTTATTTGAGCCCTTAACCTTTCTATCTTTTCTTCTCTGTTCTTTGGCAACTTTCTCCTCCGAATTTCTCCACCAGCGGGGGTTAGTTATGGTGTTTCCAGTATGTAACGTTAACAAACTCTTTAGCCCGACATCTACACCTATCGCCTTCTTTACTTCTCTCTGTTGAGACTCCAGCTCGGGATCAGGCAGTTCTACTGTAAAGCAGGCATACCAATGGTCGGCATCGCGTTTAATGGTACAGGTCTTGATCACACCTTCAGAGGGGATAGGGTGATGGAGTGTAATGGTGATACTTCCAATTTTCGAGAGCCGGAGTTTCTTGTTGCCTTTTTCAAGGGCGAACCCACTTTGTGGGTAAGTGAATGAGTCATACCGGTATTTTCCTTTAAATCGTGGGTAACCTGCTTTTTCCCCCTTCTTAAGACGCCTAAAAAAGTTGTTGAAGGTCTTATCCAGTCGTCTCAGCACGTCTTGAAGTACCTGAGAATGCACCGCCTTCAAAAACGGGTTGGTCTGTTTAGCGATTTGTAGCTGGGTGGCTTGTTGATAATAAGTAACTGATTGTTGGTGAGTGTGCCAGGCGTCTTTTCGCGTTACCAGAGAAGTATTATACAACAAACGACAGGTGGTAAGCCATTGCGTTAACGTAGTTGTCTGTTGTGTGGTTGGATACAAGCGAAATTTGTAAGTGCGTTTCATCAGACTTCTCCCTGTGTTCCCCTGAAATTCATTTTACTAGATGTACTATACGTAAAAATCTATTTAAACTGAGGGACACTACGGTGAAAGTGAAACACGTAAAACACGCAATTCATCCTCCCAGCAAGTTGGGGGGTCTTCTTGCGGAAAGTATTATAAAACTTATCTAGTTGTCAATTTGAGCCTTATTTTTTCTCTTTATCTCTAAAGAGAAGAAAAAGGAAACCAGTATCTCTTTTCTTAAA
>JBHLOP010000265.1:0-2976 GCA_048940375.1 Promethearchaeota archaeon
GTTTCCTTAGTCGGATTTGGTTCAACTTCTTCGAATAGATGTGTTCGTAATTCAAAATTGCTAAGTTTTTTTAAAATATAATCTGTATAGCCATGTTTTCTTGCGAAATTTTTGCCTGTCATTAAAAGACATTTCTTTCCAAATCTAGACGTAAATTCGCCGATTCTTGACAGTGCGCCTTTTTCAAAAACAACCCTAGTGGGCAAATAAAATTTAAAGCCATTCATTAGAATCATAATTTCTTTGTTGTTTCTACTTAAAAACATTAAAAACAAGGACATGGAAATAAAAGCTAAGTAGGCTTGTCTTCGGTGAACCATGTTTTGAACTATAAAGGAGTATATTCACTTGAATCAAGGTGTATCAAAAAATTTTGAATCTGAAATACGAATTTATGTAACGGACATCTCTGATTTCCGTGAAAAACTAAAAAACCTCAACGCAGAATTAGTTCTAACTTATCGGTTTAATGATCATTGTTACAAACCCAGAAAAGGAGCAATAGAGGACTGGGATCCGACTCTAAAAACCATGAGACTGCGAGCGTGGAGTCAACCTAAAATATATTCACAAATTCTTTTTTCAAAAACAGAAATTCATCAATGGAATGATCTTCAATTTAAGCGAACAGTCTATCCACAAGGTAAATTGGAGTTGTTTCGTAGTGAAAAAAATATTGAAAACAACTACGCAATGGAATTATTGGAAGATTGGGAGTTCGAAGAATGGTTTACTGTTGAAAAACTAGAAGGAAGTTTACTCAAAATCAAGAGTCAATCAACAGAGGAGTTTACTATTGCTCTCGAGAATATAAAAAATGTCGGCTATTTAGCTGAAATAGAAGTTTGGGGCGAAGATATGAACGAAGTTGCGCAGAAAATCTACGAAAGAATGCACGTTTTGGAGATTAGATCAAAAGATATAACGTTTAAATCCCTTCCCAGAATTGTTGCGGAAAAATTACAACTTATTTGAAGTTATGAAGTACTATTCAAGATAGATTTCAGCAAGATTAAGGTAAGAAAAAGGCGAATAAATCCGCTTCATGCATATAAAAAACTTTATGGTTCCTTTGTTTTTTGAATGATATAAAAAATAGAACGGCATGCACGTGGATTCTTTTTGCATTTGTTAATTTCATTTTGATATCTATTAACTACCTCAAGTACCTTTGGATCGTCTTTGTATTTAGCGCGAACATCATTTATTCGCTTTTCTAAGGGTTCGTAATATTCAGTCCACCATGCATCATCGGGTAATTGGAAATGATTCACAAGAACATAACCACATTCAGGAATAATTTTAAGTTTCCTTTCCTTGTTTGGCAAATCGTCATGAAGCACCATGAAACCATTTATCTTAAGCAGTCTCCTCCATTCTTTTAACGCTCTTTCAAAGCCGATAGGGGCTAACACCCCCTCTCCCCATATAATATCAAAACTCTCATCTGGAAATTCTAGTTCAAATAATGAACACTTGATTGCTTTAACTCTGTTGGATAATCCTAATTTTTTTACATTCTTATTCAATTCATCTAAAGCAGTTTGATCAATATCAATTCCAATTATCTCACCGTTGCTTAATCGTGACAATTCTAGAGTTGGAACTCCCGAACCGCAACCGATGTCAAGGATTCGTGGTTTATCTATCTGTGGAAGCATTTCAAATGCTTTCTTTGTATATTTGAGAAATGTTAATCGAAGTTGATCCGCATTTATCTCAAGTTCTATCTCTTTTGACATTTTTTCCACTTTTGTCCATCATTAAATTGCATTCTTTTACTTTTTCAACTATATAGATTATCTTATAACCTCAAAACAACTGAAGTTTCAATTTGTCTTTCAGGAATATTACAATATTCACGAAGAAGCATATCTTTTATTTAGGCGATTACTAACTTGAACTCATATTTCTCATAGATTGAATTGCCCAGATCGCGTCTTCCCCGTCCCAGCTAGAACTTCAGAAGTCTTAACTAAATGCATCAAATATGAAAGTAATTTTTCGCCAATTCCTTGTCTCTGATAATTTGTGAGAACGTATGCATGCTGAAAAGCAAGATTCTAGTGTAATCAAATATATTTAAGGCAAAAATACCATCTACTAATCATGTCTCAAGACTACGGAAACGATTTTCTTACTGAGCTTTATAAGGACCTTCCTAAGCTTGGACATGGTGAAACCATAAAAAAGGCATTTTCAATGTTAAAAGGCTTGCCTCCTGAGCCTGTTATTTTAGATGTAGGCTGCGGCACGGGTATGTCGAGTATCGAACTCGCAAAAATGTCTGCTAAAGTAGTTTCATTAGATATCAACCAAACTTTTCTTAATATACTAAGAAATAAGGCAATGGAACAAGGCGTTGCTGATAGAATCCAGACTATCAACAAATCAATGGTTTCTATGGATTTTGAAGAAAACAGTTTTGACGTGATATGGTCGGAAAACAGCATATTTTTCGTCGGCTTTGAAAAAGCACTCAAAGAATGGCGTTATTTTCTAAAAAAAGGTGGGTTTTTGGTAGTTTCTGTTATCGTAAAACTTAAAGAGACTCCTCCAGTTGACGCAAAGAAGTATTGGGAAAAAGTATATCCGTCTATTAGATCCCATAATGACATTCTCAAAATCATAGAAAAACAAGGATACAAATTAATAAGTAGTTTTGCGCTTCCAGAATCTGATTATTGGGAGAATTGCTATGTTCCACTAGAAAAAAACATTTTACGTTTACGGAAAAAATATGGGGGCAAATTCAAGAACGAACTTGATATGAATCAAAACGAAATAAATTTTTTTAGAAAGTATGGTTTTGAATACTACTGGATTGTTTTCTACATAATGCAAAATCAGTGAGATAATAGCATTTTTATCCTGGAGTCCCTTGACGTGATGCTCTTGTGAATTTTAGAACAACTGAAGTTTCCACCTGTCGTTCAGGAATTTTCCAATATTTACGAAGAAGCCTATCCTTTTCGT
>JBHLOP010000266.1:0-2960 GCA_048940375.1 Promethearchaeota archaeon
TGATCCACCTATGTCAAAAAAATGAATTCCTTCTCGCGAAAACATATTCTTAACATTTGCTCTAATATTTTGGGTGATTATTGTGATATCAAGACCTCTTTTCTTCAACCCTTTACACAAATCTATGACCATTTTCTCTGCGCCACGTGTGGTATGGAGAGAACGGTGAAGAATGCCAATCTTCAAGATTTTCCCTCATATTTTACTAGTATCTTTTCTTTAAATCTAATAAGAACGCAACTGAAATCATAAAATAAGATAAAAGGTTTCTTGAGAAAAGAGATTCTTTCTGTAAATAACCTCAAACGATCTAAGTCTTCGTAGTTAATACCACCAAGAAAGATAACTGAAGGAACATAGATTATAATCCCTAAGATAAAAATGATAATGATAAGAATGAAATTAATGATTGAAAACAGAGAGAGTACTTTTGAGACTCCATAGCAGACTATATAGACAAGAATACTTGCCATTGCATATTTAAAGACTGGTATTGAAGGAAATGGAGTTTTAAGAAAAGATTTAATTTGCAAAACGCAATATAAAACGCCAACGCAACTTCCAAGCGAAAACGCAATCGCTACAGCAATTTCCTGAAAGAAAGGAATCAAACCGAGAGCAATTACTGTGTTTATTAAAGTCATTAGACCGTAATATTTTGCAATCCAATCAGGTCTTTCAATCGCTGCAAAAGTTGAACGCACACCAATAGTTACTGCACGTCCAACATATCCAAAAGAGAGAATTATCAAAAAAATGACTGATGAAGAATATGCGGGGGGATATAGCAGAGAAATCACGGAATCTGCTAGCAAGAATGTGAAAACAATTATTGGAAGCGCAGAAAAGAAAGCATATTTTGTACTCTCAAAATAGGTTTTCTGTAATTTCCAAAAAGTGGCATTTTTCTTATTTGTTACAAAAAAACTTGTTTGCAGTGGTTCTAGAACCCTTCCTGAAACATTGATGTAGCCGATAATGTTATCAAGAGTGGCAACAGCTACTTTGTAATAACTTACGGTTAGTAAGTCAAAAAAATAGGTGAGTATTAGTATATTAACGTTGCTATAGAGATAAAATGTAACAGATGAAACAATCATCCATTTTGAATAACTAAGAATTCTCCTCATATCGAGTTCTACTTTCTTAGGTTCGGATTTCTTTTCAAATTTTTGAAAAATTAAAAAAAGAAAGATTACACCTACAATAAGTGGTGCTAATGAATATCCAAGTAATGCACCAACAGCTCCAAACCCACTGACAATAACAAAGAGAACGAAGAAGAGAATCAAAGCACTTCTTCTAAAAATCGTAAAGAATAATTCTTTTTTAAACTCTTGCAATCCTTCCAACACACTCATTACAATATCTGTAAATGCTCCAAATAGAATACTAAACGCAGCAACTCTCAATGCAAGGGCATATCCTGGATTCTGAAAGAAAATTGCGATATAATCCGCTAAAACAATAAAGAAGATACAAAAAATCGTTGCCACTGCAAGCCTAATTTTTAAAATAAATCTAAAACATACTCTAATCTTATTTTCTTCGCCTAATGTACTGAATTCGGCAATATAACGTCTAAGGATTAGTCCAAGACGCAAATCGGAAAATAATTGTCCGAATCCTACTGTAGAAATAGCAAAGGTAACTAATCCAAGCTGATCGGGTGTAAGAAACCATGCTGTCAATAGCCAATAAGCGAAACCAAGAATATAAAACGCAAGATTATCTAAAGAAACGTAAGAATATCCTTTGATCATTTTACTCGTAGTAGACATAAGATCCCACTATGCAATTAAGGTTTAAAAGATTACATGAGAAATTTGAAGAAGTTTATGAAACTCAGTAACTACTAAGTACCCTTTGGTATAATGAGAGCATCCTATCACAAATACTTGCTTCATTGTAATGTTTTTCTATGGTTTTTCTTCCCTCCAAACCTATATGAGATCTAAGATCTGGGTCATTTATTAATCTATTAAGCGCGTTCTCAATCTCTATAGGATTCCCTGGTTCAATTAATATGCCATTTTTTTCATGAGTAATAATTTCTGGAGTACCGCCCACATTTGTTGCTATAATCGGTCTTCCTAGTGCCATAGCTTCAATAATAACACGACTAAGAGGTTCAGGCCAAATTGAAGGAGATATAACAATATCTGCCATCTGGTAGAATTTTAAGACTTCTTTATATGGTAAAAATCCAAGATATCGTAATTGATCACCACTAATGGATTGCATTTTTTTTATGTAATTTTTTAGAGGGCCTTTTCCAAGAATTGCGAACTTTAAAGAAGGGGTTTTTTGTGCTAAACGCTTAATTGCACTAATAAGTACAGGAATGCCCTTCCCATAAGTTAGTTGACCTACAAAAAGAATAAGTGTAGCATTTTCATCCAATTTATAGTTACGGCGCATTAACCTCAGTTCAGATTTAGGGATCTGTAAAGGTATAGGCATTATATTTGGAACTACAGAGATTCCTTTGGGGGATAATTGTGAGAAATTCTTCAATCTTTTTAGGGGCAACCTTGTTAAAAGTAACTTTCGTAATGCTGCACTTACTGCAACAACGTGGTCTGCTCTTTTCAATAAGAATTGTTTAAGAGCCAGATTTGCATAAATATAGGGAAGGATTACAGGCATAGAAAAAGAGGAAAGCATACCCTCAAGACCGATACAATTGATTAAATTCTTGAAATTGCATTGGTCACATACATTTCCGTCAGGTTGTGTAAATGACCTCCTAAAACAAATTGGCCAATAATCACGAATAGTGCCAATAACTGGGATTTTGGCGTTTCTACCAGCGATAATTGAGGGAGGAATCGTTAGAATGTTTTGTGCGTGAATAAGTTCAACTCTGTATTCTTTTAAAATTTTCTTAAGTTTTTGTGCCATGAAAAGGTAAAATAATTCATTTTTAACGATATTTCTGAATATTGGCACATTTGGCG
>JBHLOP010000036.1:0-2875 GCA_048940375.1 Promethearchaeota archaeon
ATATTATTGTCATTAAGAGTGTTAGAACAGGTAATCGAGTCTGAACTTGATGCAACAAAGGTAGAAATTGCGGTGATTACCGAGGATGAACGGAAACTTAAGAGTCTCACTGCTGATGAAATCACGGATTATATTAATAAAAAAGGATAACTTTGGGAGTAATTAACTTCCAAAGATCAACGTTTTTTAATTCACTATTCTGTAATAAAGTCCTTCAGCTGTGTATTATTATATTTTTATATGAAAATGCACAATATGCATCTCAACAATCGTCTCAATTAATGTGTAAACTACCTCATGCCAAAGCAGTGAGGCTTGTAGCGGTACTTGATCTCAGTCCCCTAACTATACCCGCTAGAGTTTCAACTTCATCGCACGCTACATCATGGGCGTGTTTACTGAAGCCCAGCCCAATAATCCTCATTTAGAGTCGGGCTATGCCAATTTACTCCTTCATCTTCCTCTAGGTCATTAACCGTTTCCACTTCTACGAGAGGTGTGCCTTGAGACCAGGTATCTCTATCCCGGAACATATATATAAAAGAGGAGAGACCCTAGTACAAGTGAAACACACCCTCAATTCCTCCCCACCTTAAAGACCAGGGGCTTCTTGAGGAGACCAGTGAGGTAAACCTATGGATTTCTTCCGCTTATCAAAAAAAGATCTAATCACTACCCAAGAATGGTCCTTGAACGATATCAACGCAGTTCTTGAGTGGACACGTTATTTAAAGGACAGTTATTATAAGGGTGAGAAACCGAAACTTCTCCCAGACAAAACATTTCTGATGCTATTTTACTCAATATCAACTAGAACACGAATCTCTTTCGAAACTGCGATGACTGAACTTGGAGGACACGCCCAATTTCTAGAATCTAAAACAACCTTACTAGATGCAGGCGAATCTATCAAGGACACAGCAAAAGCGATGGCCAGATATGCACAAGGCATAGGAATACGCCTTTTAGAACCTGGCACTGGAAACAAAGTGATTCGAGAATACGCTACCCATGTGAAAATACCAGTCATCAATATGGCTGACGACCGTTTTCATCCCTGCCAAGGACTAGGTGATATATTTACCATCATAGAAAAGATGAAAGATGTAAGAAAAAAGAAATTCCTGGTTACTTGGGCTAATTCTAACAACCCTCGATCCTGGTGTAGTGTCCAAAGCGCGATTCTTATTGCCACTCGTTTTGGAATGGACGTAACGCTGGCATACCCCTCTGAACATTTTGCTTTAGAGTCCAATGTAATTAACTGGTGCAAACAAAACGCAGACGAATCTGGAGGCACATTTGAAATTAGTAATGATTTGCAGGATGCCTATAATTCAGCTCATGTGGTATTTCCACGTAATTGGATGACTGCTGAAGCCTTTGAAATTGGGATAGAACGAGAACTGGAGTTGTATAAGAGATACAATGACTGGAAATGCACCTCAGAGTTAATGGCGTTGACCGAAAATGCGTTATTCTTGCATTCTATGCCTGTATTTAGAGAACAAGAAGCTACTTCTGAAGTAGTAGATGCTCCATATTCTGTAATCTATGATCAAGCCGAGAATAGGTTGCATGTTCAAAAAGCAATACTTTCACTGATGATGGGGAGTATACCTTCGAAGATTTGATCGAAAAACCGTTTTAAATGAATATATTGCAACAGTTGCGATTCTTGCCATCAGGAAAAGTATTTTAAGCATCAAAAATTCAGGTATGCAACTATTGGAGATGAAATTAATGAGTGAATTCAAAGGTAAATGTCCACGATGTGGTAGTACGAACTCTGTTGACTTAGGAAATCCAACTATATATGTCGGTAAAACTCGACAAAATCGAGTTAATGTCAGAGAATGCACAAATTGCAAATTAGTGTTTTATGAAGCTTATGAGGAATAACATTTCTCTTATTAGACATTTCATTTCATAGGACTATATTTCTGCATTTTCCGTAGTTTTTTATGATTTCTGTACACATATACTCTTTTCTCTTCTAAGATAACATCCTGCAGCTACACCATGCAGTTCCCGAATCTATCTACGAAGAGTTCTATACGCGCTGCCGTAATTATATATAATTAAATCTTAGGTATGAATCTAAGGACTTTCAGAATTATTTTTATCCTCTGTGCGTTGCGCACATTTTTTCAGATCATGAAAATGCCTTGTCTGATTACAAATTGTAACGTTGTGTGATTACAATGTGAAACATTGTCTGATTACAATTTAAAACGAGCGTATGATTAATAAATTCACATTCATAGAAAAGAATACGAATAGACTATAAATAGCTACAAAGACATGGGGGTGATGTTGGCTATGAGTGCACCTAACTATGTCAGGAAGGTTGTCGCAATTCCTAATGAAGTCTATGAGAAATTAATAACCTTCAAGAATGAAAACGAGCTTTTCTCTCATTTCTGTCACCGAGTCTTTGAATTATTTCTAGAAAGAAGTCAATTGGCTGACTTCGACCGTATTGGCATTTCAAAAGATGCCTTCACCAAATTAGTTGAAAATTATCCCAAAGAAAAGATTAATGAACTCATTCCGTCGCTAGAAGCTAGCTTAGAAACAGCTTTAGGGAAAAAAATTGACACTATGGATTTACAGAGAGAGATAGTTCCCTACCTAAAAAGAGTTATTGTTGACGTAGATAATATCTGCAACGTGTTTGATTTTAACTTCTTAGGGAGCAAAAACGAATTTCAAGTGTTTTGTACTTCCAAAGCTAAGGATAAGTATGTCGATTTCTGGACCGATTATTTAGCAGCATTTTTCAATGCTAGAGGCTACAGTGTGGTGGATGAAGACAAGAAAACAGGATATTTGTACATACACTTCAAAAAAGACAAGTAGATCTTGTATTACG
>JBHLOP010000036.1:2975-12076 GCA_048940375.1 Promethearchaeota archaeon
TAAAGATGTGGGGCTTTTAGCTGCACTTAGTTTCAGTCCCCTTCTGTGCAGAAGAGTTTCAACCTCATCGCACGCTTTACTCAATTACTGTGAGATTAACGGCTTTCGGACCCTTATATGATGTTTCTACGTCGAATTCGACTTTTTGTCCTTCTTTAAGGTCATATGCACCTTTTATATCTGAATTGTGGATAAAAATGTCATCTCCGCCTGTATCTGGTTTTATAAACCCATATCCTTTGAAATCTAACCATTTTTTAACTGTACCTTGCAAAAGTAGTTCACCTCCTTATTAATGAACTAAATCAACCAAAAAAAGTCAACAAGAAAAGCCAACAAAAAAGTTAACTAAAAATGTCAAAAAAAAAACTCTTTTTCTTTCACATCGAGCCAACGCTTTTAAATCCTTTGGTCTCGACTAAAAACTTTAGCTCTTTTTTAAAACTAAAACCCTAAAGCGAAAATCAGAGAAATGTCGCTCCAACGGAAAGAATGAATAACTGTATCCTTGAGCTATCACCCTGAAGTAGGGTAACTTATGAGGCTAGTTCAGGGTTGAGTTTAATCGCCTTTTTAAGGCATTCATCTGCCTTCTTAATATCGTCTAATTCTTTATAAGCGACTGCAAGGTTACTCCATGCGTCTGCAAACTCAGGATCAATTTCAATTGCTTTCTTAAAACTCCTGATCGCTTTTTTATGCTCACCCAACTCAGAATAAACTAATCCTATGCATACCCAGGCAGTTGCAGCCAGCGGATCGATCTCAACAATCTTCTGAAAACTCTTAAGTGCCTTCTTATGTTCATCTAATTGTCCATAAGCCACCCCTAGGTTATACCACGCGTCTATATCTCCAGGATCGAGTTCTACTACTTTTTGAAAACACTCGACCGCTTTTTTATGGTTTTCTAACTCTCCATAGGTGCCTCCCAGATTGTACCACGCGTCTTCGAACTCTGGATCAAGTTCTACAGCCTTTTTATGGTACTTTATGGCATTTTTATAATCATTCAGTCTTCTATAAGTCTCACCTAAGTTAGTCCAAGCCCATGCGAAGTCAGGTGCAATCTTTACAGTTTTTCTATAACATACAAGTGCAGCATCATGCTCGCCTACTTCACCATAAGCTATGCCCATGTTGTACCATGCCATTGTGTGGTTTTGGTCGACCTTTAATGCTTTCTTGAATTCATCTATCGCGTCTTGGTGCTGACCTCGATCTAAGTGCTCAGTTCCTCTTTCAAAATGATCCTCCGCAGACATATGTATCCCCTCTGCCGATCAATTGTCAAAACATCTGCCAGTTGTAATAAATAAACTTTGGTTCTTAAATAAGAAAAAATGAAAAAATGATAAATCTACAAGTAAAGTTTAGCTGATGATGTCGATATCTTTTAGGATTTTTCTGCACACAGGACAGACCCCTTTAATCTTTATCCATTCCAAGAGATGGGATCTATGGGCCATCGTATTGCAGTGAGGACACTTCACGAACTCATCGCCGAATTCAATAGGTGTCGTACAAATAGGGCATTTGACGGCTTTTTCACCACACGTTGGACACTTTTCAATTCCACTGGGAATTGTTTCTGAACAAAACGGACATGAAATTATCTCGGATGGTTCTACCATTAAATCTTCAGAAGATATCTCAGGTAGCTCTTCAGGCCACGAAATGTCCTCTGAGTATCTAGGGTCGATTTCTACCGCTTTTTCAAAGTAATTTTCTGCCTTCGTATTCAAGTCCAACGCTTTGCAAATTGTGGCCATACCGTACCATGCAGCTGCGTCCTCAGGAGTGAGGCGCACTACGTTTTCCAGGCATTCGAGTGCTTTCTCAAGTTTATCTAAAGTGAAATAGGATCTACCCAGATGATTCCAAGCATCAACACGTTCAAGATCAAGCTTCACTACTGTTTCAAACGCTTCAACCGCATTTTCTAGATCTCCTAACTCCTCATACGCTAATCCCATGAAATACCAGGCATCTTCTAGCCCAGGTTTAATTTTCACTACCTGCTCAAATGATTCTATGGCTTGTGTATAATTACCCTGCTCAAAATAATCAAGACCTTGTTCAAGAACACCTGATTTTCTTGAAATTGCATATCTAATTTTTGGAATTAGTGATCGTCTTGATCCATTGTCTTCTAAATCACGACGAGAAATAATATGCCGAATACTGAAAAATGCCACAATTGATACAAAAATGAGGAGAGTCACAAAAGCAAGTATAGGGATTCCCAATAAGCTTGTTTGTATAATTTGATAGGTAAGAGATGGTTTGACATTAATATTGCCATTTTCGGAAGTTGATCCAGCATTGTCAGAGGTTACAGTGACATTGATACTTTCTGTCTGCTCTGTAGGCGTGCTTAAGACTCCAGAAGTGGTTTTCCCTGTTTTTTGTGCTTTAACATTCCAAGAGACTGTAATGTTGCTTCCAGTAGGAATTGTACCCACAGTTTGAGTTTCATAACCAGAAGTTAAAACCATGCTTGCAGGCAGATTAATGGTCGCCCTGACATATTCGGCATCGATAGTGCCAGAATGAACTATTGTTGCATACACAGTAAATTCTTCACCAGTTATCACTTCGCTAGGAAGCTCTAGAGATGTGATCGATATTTTAGCAAAATTTTGCACAATGACTTTGATTTCATCTTCAGCAACCTGATCGATCGTGTCATAGGCTATGACTTTGAGAGTATGCTCTCCATTTGTCTCGATGGTGGTATCCCAATTGTATGAATAGGGAGATGAAGTGTCAGTGTTCTCTAAATAACTGTCTATATAAAATTCAACTTTGTTTACCCCAATATCATCACTAGCAGTAGCTGAAATCTTCACTGTTCCTTCAACTGTACTCCCTGCAGTCGGTTTGGTTATAGATATTGTAGGTAGGCTGTCTGCAGTATGTATACCATCATCATCATAGCCACCATCTTCACCAGTTAATCCATGTACATCACTCTTGGTAATCGTGTTCAAACATAAATTAGTTTGACTAAGGTATGGTCTATTCCATGTCAATTCAGCTACTCTATCTTCTGGTGAATCGAAGGAGCAAATAATAGAAGGGTGCTGTGACAGGTTGGGGGCTATAAACAGAAATGAGCAGAAAAGAATAGTTAGGAACGTAAGAAATATAAATTTATACCGATTTGAGCTTCTCATAGGTCGAACTTTCCTTGAAGTTTTTCCACAGCTTGTGAAATAGTCAAGTGCCTGATTGATTGACACACATCTTCTACTTCTGATAAATAAACTTTGTTTATGAACTCTAAGAGTGTGCAGTTATAGGCAAACTGGGATAGTTCAAATAGCTGATGAGCTTAGTTCCTGAATACTGAACTTTAAATGCAAGAACAAATCACTAAAAAGGATGAGGAGCCTCAGACGATTTATTGGGAGGCAGATTTTTTCAACTGAGCACCGCAGTTAGGGCAACTCACCCATCTAAAGTCTATGGCTTCACCGCAACTGGGGCACGTCAACTCCCCTTGAGGGGCATTGCAGTAAGGGCATTTAATCCAACTGGGTTTAAGTTTCTTACCACAGTTAGTACAAAACTTTTGAGCGTGTTCCATTCTGAGCCATAAGGACTTAATTATAATACTCAAAGAGTCCCTTATGTACGCCTCTTCGGGTGTTTCGTCTTCCATATCTAGTTCTTCAAGATTTACTTGTTCAAAACCGCTTTCAGTAATAGTCGCCAGACTTCTTTCATCATCTTTGCTCCTTAATCTCACAAAAACGGCAATTCCGTTTGCAGTATCCTCTAAATATACTTCTCCGTATGTTTTGCCCAGTTTGCTTTTAAACTCCGTCAGAAAATACTTAGATTCCAAAGAATAGAGCTGCTCCATTTCAAATTCTTTAATCCATGCGAGAACTGCATTCCAACAATCTGGCAGTTGACGACCAATAAAAAAGTCATTCCAATCCAGATACACTTCTAAACTTCCTTTTGACTTGCTAAATAAAAGAAGAAATAGTGAAAAAAGAGGAGATCATAGTGTCATTGCTTCATGCTGGTTTCTACATTTTCTGAGAACGTTTTTAATTCATCAATTATTACTGGAGAAATTTCCTTTCCACTTTTCGATGGCCATGCAATCATTCGAATATCGTTATCCACAGCCCTAAATTCAAGACTTACCTTATACTTCTTCTCGACCTTTTTTTCTACCTCAAGACCTCCTCCTAGATCAAGTTTCCGTTTACCGATGATTTTGCCTCCTACGCTTTCCGTTACGTCCCACTCGCCTTTAATAGAATATCCTCTCATTATGAGTTGGCTTTTGTACATGTTTATGAAGCTGTTGACTTGGTCTGCTAGGCCCTCTATCTTGAGATCAACTATCAGTTCGCTTTCAGACATCTTTCCACCTCGATTACATGAAGGACAAGCTTATTCTTTGGCATAATACATTAGTTGATCATGGAGGAAGAAATACTCGTTCTTACCGACCTTGAACACTATTTTTACGCCTAATGTATTGGCGAGTTCTATTAGCTCTGGCACACTTGACATTTTTATATCCCAAGTATCTTTAAGTTTCTTTTCGCTTATCCTTACTGTATCCGGGGTTACAATTTGTGCAGACACATCACATCACCTTCCCTATTCGTATATTTTTTTGACGTCGCATCATTTTGGAATCGTACTTATGTATATACATCTACTTGTAATAATTTATAACTCTTACATTCTGTCTTAAAGTACTTTTGCATACCGATGTCATAAAACGGATAGCAAACTGATAGAATATTCCAAAAAAAAGAAAAAGTCTGATAGGCTCTATCAGCTTGTTTTGGTAGCATTTGTTGTTAAGAACGATTTTCAAAAACAAAAAAATGAAATTGGTAGCTCACTCATCTTCTTCGACTAGTTTCTTCAATTTTACTTGTCTTAAGGCTTCTTTAACATCTTCTTTCTTTAACTCTTGTTCCTCAAGTTCAAGGTCAGCCTCTTCTACTGGTGCCGCTGCTGCAAATGTCTCAGTACGCATACGCTTTAACTTCATACCTTTAGCTTTCAATGCGCCAGAAACCCTTGCTTCAACCTCAGCGTCGCTTAGTTCAACCCCCGGTGATTCAGCCTGGATTTTCTGCAATTCTTGTGCTACAAATTCTTCTATTTTTAGTTTTTCAAGTTCACTTTCAGCCACCCCAGTAATCAACGATACAAGCAGAGTAGCCTTTTCCAACGGAATAAATGACCCCTTAGTTATTTCTGCCACTTCTTTATAGACATCTACCGCTTTTTTATAGGCTGCAATTTCAGGAAAACATCCTACAGAGTAAATTAGGATGCCTTTATCGTAAGCTCGTTGTGCTTCTGTTTTCCAGTTTTTTCCTTCAGGACATCCTTTTGGAAAATTGTCTCCACCGGGTTCTACTCCATGCGGTGGTGCATCACCCATCCATATAACAATCTTTGATGCTTTTTCACGCCAACTCAGACGAGTAACGTCAAATAACGCATCACACACTGCTTCTGGACCATCACCGCCTCCATCAGCATACATAGAGACAATGGCCTCTTGTATTTTGTCTGAATCTTCGTTAAAAGAAAATATCTTGGTTATAAAACTCGTATCTTCGGGTGGATGGTCTCTGTAGCCTACTAGGCCAATTCTCAAAGAAGAACAGAGTTCTTTCACCCGTATGGTATGAATAATTTCCAAAATCTTTTGTTTAACAGTTTCGATGTAGGGTCCCATGCTACCCGTTTCATCGACCATGAAGCAAAGATCTAGTTGTCCAAATTTTTCGGTAACGTCACTCATGTTTTTCCCTCTTATTTCCATTAAATTTACACATTGCTGACATTAATGAAAACAGAACAGTCCATTTTATGTAGAAAAAGAACTTCGAGTGATATATTTCTAACTGAATTTGCCTATTCATTCAATTAAAATGAGATGCAGTAAATGAAACGAAACTATACATTCACTAGGTCAGGATCAATTTCTAGTGCCTTTTCATAACAATCATTAGCTTTATCAGATTCGCCCAAATTATGGAAAGCTAATCCCATGTTGTACCATGCATCTGCAAGTTCAGAATCAAGTTCCACAGTATGTTGAAAACATTCTAGAGCTTTTGAGTGTTCACCTAAGTTACCATAATTGACCCCCATGTTCAACCATGCAATAGCATCCTCAGGGTCTAGTTCCACCACTTTTTCATAACATTCAATTGCATTCTCGAATTTTCTTTGCCCTCCATAAACCCAGCCCAAATTATACCATGCATTTACAAATTCTGGTTCAAGTTCCACCGCTGTCTTATAGCACTCCAGAGCTTTGTTATAATCTTCTAACTCGGCATAAATATTTCCTATATTGTTCCATGCAAATTCATGCTCTGGATCAAGTTCTATAACTTTTAAAAAGCAGTTAAGTGCCTTTTCGTTTTCATCTAACTCTATGTAGGTGATTCCCATGTTATACCAAGCCCATAAAAAGTCCGGATTAATTTCTACTGCTTCTTTATACGATTCAATCTCTGTCTTAAAATCGTCCAATTCTGCATAAACGAGCCCCATGTCGTACCAAACTTCGGCATCATTAGGATTAATGTCTACAACTTTCTTGTAACACTCGATAGCTCTGTTAAACTCTTCTAACTCTTCATAAATCCGGCCCATATTGTGCCAAGCGTCAGGATATTCGGGAATAATCTTTATAGCTTCTTCATAGCAATCAAGCGCTTTGTCATATTCGCCTAAATTGCTGTAAATCCAGCCCATATTATACCATGCTTCTGCAAATTCAGAATCGATTTTTATCAGTTGCTTAAAGCACCCACGGGCCTTTTCGTATTCACCTAATTCTCTAAAGGCGATGCCCATATTGTACCACGCATCTGTATATTGTGGATCGATCTTGACTACCTTTTTGTAGCACTCAATTTCCTTACTATAATCACCTAATTCACCATAGGCCACGCCCATGTTATACCACGCATCTGTATCTTCAGGAGTAATCTCTATTACTTTATTATAACAATCAATCTCCTTGTGAAACTCACCTAACTCTCTGTAAGTAACACCCATATTGTACCATGCTTTAGAATAAGCAGGATCAACTTTTATTGCCTTCGTATATTCTTCTATAGCTCGTTCGTATTGACTCTGATCTAAATATTCATTTCCTCTCTCATTATATTCCTCTGCTGACATTTTCTACCACTCCCAAGTCAATCCTGAAATACCATTTTTTAAAACATAGAAAGAGAACAAAAACTTGAAAATGCAAGTAGCCTTTCAATCCAGATCCCTTTTGGTTATGGAACATGTATTCAGATCAGGGGAAGTGAGGCATCGATATTCATAAACATTACCTTCCTCATCTTCAGCGTCATAACCTGTTTCTCCTCCGAAAACTTCTTTGCCGTCCTTGTCAGTAAGGGTCAATTCATCACAGAACCAAGTTTCTGAAATCTTCTTCAATGACTCAAGAAAATTATCGAACTCGTCTTTAGTTACTTCTTTTCCTTTGATAGTATATTTTATTAATTCGCTCATATAGAAATCCCATGTCCCCATTTCATTTATATTTTCAAAAACTTAGTTAGGAACAATTCTTAGTTGAAAATGTATCATGTAGAGGTCATTTTTTTGCTAAATTTGGATTTATTTTAATCGCCTTTTTGTAACATTCATCAGCTTTCTCAGTATAGCCTAATTTATCATAGGTTTTCCCTAGATCGATCCATGCATCTACGTATTCTGAATCGATTTCTAATGCCTTTTTATAACATCCAATCGCCTTTTTAAACTCACCTAAATCGTTGTAAACGGCGCCTAGATTATTCCAGGTATCTACATCTTCAGGATCAATTTTTAATGCTTTATAGAGATAGTCGAGCGCTTTCTTATGCTCACCTAACTCCCTGTGGATTAAACCCTTAGCTGTCAATGCCTCAGCATACTCAGGACTGATATCTAATGCCTTTTGAGCAGCATTTAGAGCACTATTAAAATCGCCCATCTTGGAGTAAATTATTGCTATATTAAGCCAAGCTGAAGCATACTTAGGATCAAGTTCTACCGCTGCTTTATAACAATCAATCGCCTTTTTGTATTTGCCTAGTTGATTATAGGCTAAGCCTTTGTGCGTCCATGTTAAGGCATCCGTTGCTTGGATATTCACGACTTTCTGATAACATTTAATGGCTTTCTCATGTTCTCCAATAATATAATAAACATCTGCCATAACAACCCAAGCATAGGTATAATCAGGTTTAATTTCCACTGCTTTCTGATGACTTTTTATTGCTTCCTTGAATTTACCTAGTTTTCCATACATTAGCCCCATCATTTGCCATGCTTTAGCAAATCTCGGATTGATGTCTACTGCTTTTTTAAAAGACTTTAGCGCAGTTTTTAGTTCTCCTAACATATAATATGCAATTCCTATGTTACTCCAGGCGCCATAGTCTTTTGATTCAACCTTTAGCGCTTTTCTGTATTCTGTGATGGCTTTTTCATATTCTCCTTGCTCCCAATACTGATTGCCAATAGCATTATAATCAGGTTCTGACATTCTTATTTTCTCACCATTTAAACCATTCAAAACTTTCCAAATCAAATTTAAATAACTTAAGCGGGATTTTGAATAAAAAGAAAAGATAGTTCAGAAAATTTTATACCTAAACTCATAAAAATACCTTTTCTGCTGCTGATACTCCTGATCCTAATTCAATATCAAATCCAAGTTCTTTTAAGACCAATTCTGTCATTTCTAACATTAAAAGAACCTCTCTATCTGTACAGAGATTCATGTGCGCTGCCCGAAATATTTTTCCTTTTACTTTTCCTTGCCCACCGGCAATTAACACTTTATGCTTTAACATAGTTTTTCTAAATTCTGCGTCATCTAATCCGTCCATGTATTTAACTGCAGTAACTGTATTTGAGGCATATTGCGGATCAGCAAATAATTCAAAGCCTATACTTTTCATACCTTCTCTCATAGCTCTTCCGCAAAGTCTATGTCGTTTTACACGATTTTCATATCCTTCTTCAAGAATCATTTGGAATGCTGTATGCGCTGCATAAAACAATGGTAGAGCTGGTGTATACGG
>JBHLOP010000267.1:0-2941 GCA_048940375.1 Promethearchaeota archaeon
AACTGTACTTTGGTGTGTTGGCTCAGGTGGGAACTGTCGAGCTTCACTTCAAACACCCGACAGGTTTGCTGTTTACGACGTGCTTTCGTAGCTTTCAAGCTAGCTTTAATGGTCTCATTTTTTGCTGCTGCGGTCGACACTCCCATAATCTGCTGTGACATGGTATGAGCTCCCTGTGCGAACCTCGTGCGGCATACTGTTGCTACCCTAAGCGATCGTCAAAAAACTATATAAACCTCACGCCATTCATCACCACGCTGAAGCGGTGGTGCTTTCTGGCTTCTTTATAGTAAAAACTCTAAGCACAATAAATAAATAGAGTGAAGATAAAGATTCTAATAAGTTGAATCACTAAAAGACAATTGATAATAGATCATTTCATAATGACTTTTTGGATTGATTCATAGTGTCAGGACTCATTTTCAAGACTATTGTAATTGGAGATATGGCTGTTGGAAAGACGAGCATTGCCATGCGATATGTGCACAATGAATTCGATCCCAAATATAAGGGAACTATCGGAGTTGCCCATGCTATGAAAAAACTTACTATCAATGATGAACTGATAACTTTGAGTATTTGGGATACAGGCGGACAAGAGATGTTTGATTATATACGACCTCATTATTTCAGAGGTGCTAATTGTGGACTAATTATTTACGATGTCACCAGAAAAGAGAGTTTTGATCACATTGAACGATGGTTTAATGATGTAAAACACAATTGTGGTGAAATCCCCATCATCTTCATCGGCAATAAAACAGACTTGATCGATGAGCGAGTCATTACAACAGAGGAGGGGGAACGATACGCCCAGCAAAAAAAAGTTATCTTCTATGAAACTTCAGCGAAAACCGGTGATAACATAATTGATGTTATGGAAGAACTTGTAAGATTGGTTCTCTCAAATAGAAAGACAATGTCACAAAGAATAAATGACCGGTGAAATATAACCCTGAAGTTGGTATAATAATTTTTTATTTTGTCTTGTAGTATAATGATCCATTGATCTTAAAGAGGTAAAATAAATCTTTTAGTGATTTTAGTAATTTCTCTAATAATATGACAGCAAATGAAGTATCCATACGATAACAGGAACTAAATTAAGAAATTCCTTCATCAAATTGAAGTCAAAAAAGAGAGATCCCGTAACAGGAATGTGTTTACATAAGAAATAAATATGCTATACCATGGAATTCTAATAAGCATAGTTTCTTAGGAAATTACCATTAAAATGTGCACAAAAATTAGAACTCAGATTGATTTTAATGTCACAACATATTTTGAAAGTTGTAGCAATCGGCGATATAGCAGTCGGAAAGACGAGCATTGCCATGCGTTACGTTCACAATAAATTCGATCCGAAATATAAGGCAACCATTGGGGTAACGTACGCATTGAAGAAACTTGTTATTAACGACAAAAAGATAACTTTGGGTATCTGGGATACAGGTGGGCAAGAGATGTTTGATTATATACGACCTCATTACTTTGTAGGAGCCGATGGTGGACTTATTGTTTACGATATCACTGTAAAAACAAGTTTTGATAATCTCGATCGATGGTTTAATGACCTATATACGAACTGTGGAGAAATACCAGTGATCCTCATTGGCAATAAAATAGATTTAATCGATAAGAGAAATGTCTTTAAAGAAGAAGGTGAACAATACGCAATTCAAAAAGGTGTACCATTTCATGAAACCTCAGCAAAAACGGGTGATTATGTCATCGACGCTATGGATGAACTCGCGAAATTGATTCTTACTGATACTAAGCCAGAAAGCACCACAGCTTCAGCGTGAGGTAGTTCACAATAAGACACTGAATTCTGCCGCATCAACTACCCTGTTTTCAGAAGTGGACTTTTCGTCAAATCAGTTGAAAAAATACGATTTTTTTTAACGTTTCAGGATTTAGAGTGCTTTGAATTCTTTGAAATGTCTTTAGCAAAAATGGAGTTCTTACAAAATCAAGAAACCTGAAGATAATTGACAAAATCTTATTTCGTACTATAGTATTGGGCATAATATAAGATAGAATAAGAGCCTTTCCAAATGCAATCCATCTTGCTAGAATTTTCGGAACATCTGGGCTTTTAATCTTTTTATATAAGTCATACGCTTTCCATAATGACCTGCCAACCATTTGGTATTGTCTATGATTTGCATAATAAGCTACAAGTTCCTCGTGCACTTTTGCAGCTTCTTTAATCCACAATATTAAGTCTTGTGTCACTTTAAAGTCAAAAGCATCAAGAATAAGATGATCTAATTCTTGAAAATATCTGAGATTTCCATCCCACTTTGCGAGAATCATCCCGTACTTTTCTTCAATTTTCTTAACCAGTTCTTGTTGTCCTTTACGTATTTTTCTAGTATTGAAGGTTCTTTTTTCCACAAAGGTCGCAATGATAAAGGACCGACCATATTCTAACATTATATCGAAGTTTCCTTGATCTACTGTCCGCGTGGGCGTGTCGCTACTCGTGGCTTCCATTATTAACGAAATAATTCCAGATAGCGCGGCGGTCATTAAATGACTTTCGACCCCTCCAACAGTAAAGGTTCTGGCATAGAAACATTTGCCATCAGTTGTAAATATATATAAAGCACGAAGTTTTCGGGAGCTTATTGGTGCAAAAGTGATTTTCTGAATCATAACACTTACGAAAATTAGTGAAATCAAAATGTAAAAGGTAGGGTCTATCAATAACTGAATGGGTTCTTCAATCACTTGAGGAGCATAGGAAGGATGCTGAATGATAGTCAACAAAGGATAAGATACTATAATTTCAAATGCGAATACTGAAGAGACCAATGCTTCAAACCCGCTTTTTTGGGCAGTAACAATTAAGGAATGGTTGCCTCTTTCAAGTGTATCAGTGGAAAGCATAGCAGTGTAAGATCCCTCTTCTTCATCTACGGCTAGATAAAGAGGG
>JBHLOP010000268.1:0-2937 GCA_048940375.1 Promethearchaeota archaeon
CGTCCATAGGTTTTTCCCAGAAAATACCATGCTGCAGAGGATTCTGGGTTAGACTCTATTACCTTTTCGTATTCTTTTATGGCATTGTGATATTTGCTTTTCTTGAAATATTTGTATCCTTTTTCCAAATACTCTTCTACTGACATCTTTGAAACCTTCTCGACCTAATCTGTAAATAGTATGATTCCCAAACTAACTTTATTACTTTCGTTTGATACATATAAGATCAAATACCGTATCTTTTAGGTACATTTTCGATATTAGCAAATTATATTGCCAAATCTTTTAATCTAGAAGTCAATCAAGACTTTACGCTAAGGAAATAAGTCTTTTTTTGAAATATAAATCAAGGAGAGTTACATTGATAGGGATTTCAAAAAAGAATTCCAAAAGGAATTAATAATAGTATGACTTTTTTTTATTAGTTGAAGTAGGGCGTTTCAAAGAAGACTAAAAAACAACGATAGCTATCAATTAAAGATTACGCGTGAAAATTTGCACATTAAATTAATGAAGAAGTGATCTTCTGATGCAGAAGAACAAACCGATATTAATTCTTGTTTTTCTTTTGATTCTAATTTGTACACCAAATATAACAAGCGCAAAGCCTGCAGAAAGAAAAGATTGGCATGAATTCGAGGATGTAGTTATTATTACATATTTCTCCTCAGATACCCTGAAAGAAACTGAAACTTCAAATATTCTTATCGAGGCAAAGATAAGATTTACATCAACAAATGCCGTTAATATAACGATCGCCGCACCTTATAGCATCATAGAGCATCCCACGCGTGATGAAAAGAAATATGAGTCAGTGTTTCATGCAGATCCTGAAGATTCTGTATTAATAGAAAGTTGGTTTGAGGAATTATGGTATTATTACAGTCCTGAAGAGCAAGAAATGAACATCATGGGGAGCGTATGGTGCAAGCAGGGCACTTATGAATCGACAATTAACTTTAGTTATGAACTTTTTGTTATCATCACTTATGCTGATGATACAAGCGCAAACCACACAATTTCCAATCAAGCACCCTTGTCATTAGAGGTTTTTGGAGGTGGCGGAGGTCTTGCTGATGAAATTGGAGCATTTCTTGTTATTACTCTTGTTTTAACTACTGGACTTTCCATTGCGATCTTTATTATTAATAAGAAGCGATCGAAACGTATACGAAAACTAAAAAGGACAGGAGAAATGGAATAAGGTGCAGAAGTCAAGAAGTATAACACTATCATTGGTATTGATTTTATTTATTTTATCGATAGTGATTTCACCCTCCATTCAATCAAACGGCCAAGACACATTCCCTCAAAATGAATTTGTGCTGGGATTCAGGCAATCTGCATTCACTGAAGTCTATGGAAATGGAACTTTTTATGATACTGAAATAAACCCAGCTGAATTTTATGTCTGGTTTGAAAGTAAAGATGTAGATAGCAACACAGTAACGGTTGCAGATACTTACAAACCTGAAGAATGGCAGAGAATCAGAACATATGAAGTCAATTTATACTCACGTCGAGGAAACGTCCAAGATCAGCAAGGCATTATGTGGTGGATAAATGTAGTTGATTTTTCCATTGGATCGCAGATTAAAGTTGGAAGAGAGACTCTTCAAGCCATTGGTGAAGACACATATTTTGCAGTAGGAGCGATACGGGAATGTTACACTTTTCAATTAAAAATACAGTCAAGTGATGGGACGAATAAAACTATAGAAGCGAGATATGATCTGGAAAGTGGTGTGCTTTTTGAATATCGATGGCGAAATGATACGTACGCCAAAATAATATCGCTTACATCAGCTAAAAATGTAGTTATGAGTATTCACATATCTTACTACTTTCCTATCTTCATTCCTCTTACAGTAATCCCTCCTCTACTAGTCTATTTCGTATCGAGACCTAAAATTGCGAATAAGAAGAGAAGAGTAAAGAAGGATGGTAGCTAATGGAATTCGCAATTAAGGTAAGAAATTTAGAAAAGTTTTATGGTAACTTTCAGGCTGTAAAAGGAATAGATTTTGATGTCCCATTTGGGTCATGTTTTGGTTTCCTTGGTCCAAATGGGGCTGGAAAAACTACGACACTTAAGATTCTTGTAAACCTCCTGAAAGCATCAAAAGGCACTGCAGAACTTCTTGGTTTTGATAGCAGAAATATTAAAGCACGTCAAAAAATTGGCTATCTTCCCGAACGGATTGGTCTTAATAATAATTGGACTTTATATGATTTTTTAATCTTCATTGGCGCATTATATGGACTTTCAAGAAAGATTTGCAAAGATAGAGCTTTAGAGTTACTTGAATGGGTCGGATTAGCAGGTTGGGAGTATAACAAGATTGGCAACTTATCTGGCGGAATGAGACAACGTCTAGGTTTAGCACAAGCGCTTCTTAATGACCCTGAATTGCTTATTCTCGATGAACCTACTGCCAATCTTGACGCAATCGGCCGTGCAGAGATTTTAGAAAAAATAAAACTCATGGTAGAACGTGACAAGAAAACTGTTTTAATATCGTCCCATATTCTTTCTGAAGTTGAAAAAGTTGCAGACAACATTGCTATCATTAACAAAGGTAAAATTGTGACTCAAGGGCAATTAAGTGCACTTCAAAATGAGAAAATGGCAACTTTTGAAGTAAAGGTAAGCGACCCTTTTGCATTAAAAAAGGAAATGGAAAAACTTGACTTTATTTTATCTGCGGATATCAATGAGAGAAATCAGTTGATTGTTGAAAGCAACGACAAAGAAAGACTAAGTAAGGCACTTGTTAGAGTTGTTGTCGAACGAGATTTGACCCTATATCAATTTAGTCCCATTAGCGAATCACTTGAGTCTCTTTTCATGAGACTCGTCAGGGAAATCGAAGTATCGCCAAGTCAAATTCAAGAAACACATCCTGCATTGATCGAACACAAAGGATGATTATTGAA
>JBHLOP010000037.1:0-2545 GCA_048940375.1 Promethearchaeota archaeon
TCTACCACATCACAGCATAATGGCTTTGGCACGAACTTTGACATAAAATTCCCTCTTTCTATAATATAGAATTATATGCATAAAATCTTTAGTCAATAATCTAAATCCATTAAATTCATAAAAATTATGGAACAGGAAACATTCTATATTGAATTTTCTGCTAAGAGAATCTAAGACTATTCAGAAGTCTTTCTGCGATTAATTTCAATGATGAAGTGGCAGGACTCTCTGGTGCGTACGTAACAATTGGTTCTGCCTGTGCAATGGAATATGGAACATTCTTATCGAGCGGAATTTCTCCAAGTATTTCAACATTATTGTTTCGAGCTATTTCGAGTATCTGTGCTTTTGATGGTTCATGTAAATCGGACTTGTTAATAATTAAACCAATTTCTAATGGGAAATGCTGTGCTATACGGGTAATCCTTTCGAAAGCTTTCATTGCAGAAGGAGTTGGTTCAGTTACGATTATGACATAATTAGCACCTGTTATAGCAGCTATTACTGGACATCCCGTTCCTGGTGCGCCGTCAACTAAAAGTACGTCTGCATTTAATTTTTGTGCCTCTTCTCTTCCCCGCTTTTTTATTTCTGTAACAATTTTACCAGATCCTGTTTCTCCAATGGCTATCTGTCCTGTAATAATTGGAAACCCGTTTGCATTATTCTTTGAATTGATAATTTTTCCCCCTTTTACTGCTCGGATCTCAATTGCTTCTTCTGGACAAACGACAGCACATTTTCCACAACCTTCACATAAATATCGAATGATTATTGGTAATTCTTCTAAATCTGGCTGTACTATCGCGTGTTCGTCACAGGATTCGACGCATTGTCCACAATGGACGCAATTATCGGCGAGGATGAATGCTTTTTCCGATACTTCAATCTCATCTTCAACTCTCTTTTCATCCTTTGCACTCAAGAGCAATGCTAGGTTTGGTGCATCGACGTCGGCGTCCAATGCTACAAGATTTAGATTCTTTTCTTGAAATAAAATAGCTAATGCTGCCGCGACTGACGTTTTTCCAACTCCACCTTTTCCGGAGACCACCACAACTTCTTTCACTTTAAGAGCAACTCCTGGGTTTTTTCTGCAAGCTGGATTAATATTTTACTGCTTGTGGACTCTGGATTGTAATTTACTAAGGGAATTCCTTGAACATAGCTTTTGATCAGTTCATCATCATATGGGATCTGTGCTAACATCTCGACAGCTTTTTTTTCACATATCAAATCAATTATTTTGCTATCTGCAATGTCTGATCGATTTAATACCACTTTTGAATCAAGTTTCATTACATTCTTGGTTAGTTCGATTATAAGATCTAAATCGTGAGCCCCAAAGGGTGTTGGCTCTGTTACAGCTAAAACGAGATCAGCCCCTAGCAATGCACGGATGACGTCACAATGAGCACCTGGAGCAGTATCAATGACGACTATATCATAGTCTTTGTCGTTTTCTTTGATTTTTTTAAACGCTCTCTCTCTTGTAGCCACTACTATGACAGCAGATTCTGGTTCTCTTAATTTTAACTCGCCACTAACAATGTCCACTCCATTATTTTGCCCTTCATATGTATAACCAACAATCTTTTCCTTATCTATTATTGCATCTGATGGACATACTAACTGGCATACCCCACAGCCTGTACAAATTTCTGGAAATAAAAGGGGAGGCTTGTCACCTACTTGCAGTATGGCATGAGCTCTGCAATATTCTGCGCACTTTCCACAAAATGTACAATTTTCAAAAATAAATCCTGGAAGAAAACGTTTGATAACTTGCTTGTCCTTTAATTCAGCATCTAAAAGAATGGCAACGTTAGGACTATCAACGTCACAGTCGATGATTAAGACTCTTTTGCCCATATTTGCTAACTGGGCTGCAAGATTGATGGCTACAACAGTTTTACCTGTGCCGCCTTTACCGCCAGTGCTTGCAACTATCGGTACATCAACTGGCTTCCTGTGGAAGATTTCTGATGGAAGGGATGTCATCTTTCTTCAACACCTACATTTTAATAATTCTCTTGTCAAATGCCCGAAGAGTTAATTATGAAATACCTGCCTTTTTTGGTTTCGTTGGCTCTTCTAAAGGCTTATATTTACCAGAAAGATAGCGATCAATTGCTTCTTGTACAGTTAATTGTGGATCACATTGTATTATTTCAAAACCTAAGGAATTCAAGGCTGTAAAAGCACTTGGACCGAAATTTTCAGCTATGGCAACACTGCACCCTAACTGGGTAAGAAACTGGGTGGACTGAATTCCAGCCCCACTGCGTGCATTCCTTGCTTCATTTTCATATAATTCAACGTTAATTACCTTCTTGGAATTGTCAACTTCAACAACTATCCACATGAAGCAACGACCGAAGCGTTCATCAACGGGTGAATCCAGTCCTTCAGGCAAGCGTGAAGCAACGCCGATCTTCATAAAATCTCCTTTTTTTGATTCTTATTACCAACTTCGACCGCCACCACCGCGTCCTCCGCCGCGTCCTCCGCCACCTCTTCCACGTCCTGCACCTCTACCTCCACC
>JBHLOP010000037.1:2645-11897 GCA_048940375.1 Promethearchaeota archaeon
CACCTCTACCTCCACCGCCCATTCCTGATTTAGCACCTGTTGTTGGGCCTGCGGTAGAAGTTAATGTCCCTGTGAGGTATGACTCGATTGCCGCTTGAACTGTTACACCAAAAACACCTGTAAAGATTTGGATACCCAGTTGTTGAAGCGCTGTAAAGGCATTCGGTCCTACATTTCCTGTTAAAACAATAGTCGCGCCTGAGTTAGCGACTAGTTGGGCTGCCTGAATGCCTGCCCCTGAAAAACTCTCTGCAGCAGTATTCGGGATTACATTAACATTCGTTACAGAATTCCCCTCTACTTCACAAATCGTAAAGGACGCACATCTCCCAAATCTGGGATCTACAAGAACATCTAGCCCACCTGGGGGCTGAGAACTTACCACAATCTTCATTTTTCTCACTTACTTAAACTTTTTATTTTGAAATTTAGGTTTCCCTAATAAATATTGTGTCTATGCACAATATTTCAATCTGTATATTTATTTGTTTTTCTGCTAACATAATGAAATGTGACAAATGATTCATCATACAGTTTGCTAATAATGCGTTATGAAAAATAAGATCTCGATTTATGCTTTTCTAGGCTTCAGGAATGATATTGAGTTCCCGACCTTCGACTATCATGCGAGTAACCTTTTCTCTCGCGCTTTGGAGCAATCTCCAGATAGTGCCTCTCGAAACGCCCATCTGATTACCAGCTTCTTCTTGCATGAGCCCCTGTAGATCTACAAGCCTCAAAACTTCCAATTCTGCGTATGTTAGAAAAATAGGCTCTTTTGAACTATGTTCTTTTATAGTGTCTTTAGGGATGGCTGGCACGAAATTCTTGATAGGTGGCATGAAATTTATTTTTCTGGGTGTCATAGGTCTCCCTGGACCTCTTACCCTCCCTTTTCCGCGTCCACGTCTCCATCTTGGCATAATATTCACTCTGCAATATGTTCATTATCACAAAATATTTTGACTTTAGTTCTAATTAATGTTGCTGTGTTGCCAAAAAACCTGATGGTAGTTTAAAAGTCAAATAAATAGAAATTTCTTAGAGATGCAAGTTGTATTATTGAAACAAATTTTTGGTCATTTTTTTTCCATGAATACAGCCCAGAAATATCGCACCTTGCCATCGCCTTCAACAGATTCTATGTGTTCGATATTCTTGATGTTGAAGTGATTTGAAAAAATTTGGATTATCTCATCTTCCTTAAAGTGATTCCACGCATGACCATTCCTGTAACTAAAACAAAACAAAAAATAAGGGCTTTTTTTCTTCAGAACTCGTTTCACGCCTTGAATAAAGGTGCTTCTGTCCTTAATTTTGACATGATGGAAACATCCAATATCTAATACAAAGTCAAATTCTTCATCCTCAAAATTGTCAAGGTTTAGAAAACTCTGTACTTGAAGCTGAATTTTCGCATTCATTTTTCTGACTTTGTCTTTTGCATATTCTACAGCCTTTGAAGAAATATCAATTCCAGTGACTTGAAATCCCTTCTTAGACAAATAAATTGCGTGCGTCCCTGCTCCACAGCATAAATCTAGTGCTTTCCCTGGACGTATCTGTTCTTTTTCAACAAGTTCAACTAAAGATCTACGTGGTCTACCAAGTTCCCACGGCAAAACTTCTAAAGGACGTCTTCTATATGTATTATCCCAATCTTCATAACCCGACACATCAACTGCCTTCGCTTGTTTCTGATCTTTCTTTTTCTAGCATCATCCACCATTCAGGAACCTTAGCATCTTTTCTTGTATCCCAATAGTCAAAAGGCTTTATATCTAAGACCGGTGTTCCATCGTAAGCATCGAGACCACGAACAGTCAATACGTTGTCTTCAACATTCAGAAGTTCAACTAATGCTAAACCGATCGGGTTTGGACGATTCGCAGTTCGGGTCGCAAAGACTCCTAGTAGCGGCATGTCCGTTCTGCCTCGTGGATATGCTTTCAACTTTTTCTCTTCGTTTTTAACTCTATCCAAGAAAAAAAGAATGAATAAATGAGAAAATTCTTCGATCCCATCTATGGCCTCTGTCAGATCTTCACGAAGAATTATTTTTGAAATATGGTTACTTCTCTTCACTTCCTTTCCGACAGCTTTCGTTTTCACAAAACCAATCGGCTTCAATTCGATTTTTCTAGTTGCTGACATTAAAGGATCACTCATTTATTATTATTATTATTAATGGCCTTTTGGATTATAGAATTATATGAAATATTCGAACCATTCATTATTTCATTCAAATTTCGTTATAACTAGAATTTTTTTGCAAAGAGATAAAAAAACATTTAGATATGGGCACCTTAGTCAAATCAACAATGTAGTTATATGTGTTGTATCCATGAATCCTTCCGAATTTATCCCATATTGTACAAAATCGATGAAAGAGGTGCCCCCTTATGGTTATCAAGAGAGTTTTAAAAGAAGGTCTGCCTATCCTTTTCTTGGTCGCTATAGGGGGTGCTCTCACCGGATTCATTTTAACTAGAATGGAATCAGCTCTTCAATCTATTGCTGGCTTATTGGTTATACTTCCTGCGCTGTTTGCGCTGCGCGGAAATATAAGTGCATCATTAGGTTCACGTCTCGGCTCAGGTTTTGCCACAGGTGCCATTACTACAGATTTCAGAGGGAATAAAGAACTTTTTGAAAATATTAAGGCATCACTTTTGTTATCTTCGGTTCTTTCAGCAGCAGCTGGTGTGATTGCCGTGCTATTCTTATATGCTTATGGAATAAACGACATTAATCCTTTCGTGTTATTTCTTATTGCGTTCTTTGGCGGATCAATCAGCGGATTAATTTCACCCTTAGTCACTATTCTCTTAGCTAACATCGCTTTTAGAAGAGGTCTCGATGTTGACAATATCTTAAATCCTATTATTACCGTAACTGGTGATATTCTTACTATATCGTGTGTATTTCTGGCTATTTTCCTCGTTATTGGGCTCTAGGTGATCGATATGCAAGTCTACAACGTTCGACGAATTGTGAGGGAAAGCATCTTAGTTATCGTCATTTGTATTGTTCTAGACTTGCAAGCAGGAGTATTACTCGACCTAAACCTAAATTCTTTTCTCCAGTGGACTGCTTTACTTCTATTAATTCCTTCATACCTCGCAATGGGTGGAAATATAGGTACTATCTTAGGTTCAAGATTAACTTCTGCTCTGTACTTAGGTACAATAGAGCCAAAATTCTTGAAGTGGACTAAAACTGCCAAAGAAAATTTAGCTGCCAGTTTGCTATTAGGTTTGTATGCCTTTTTCTTTGTTGGTATAGTAACGTTTGTTACTTCAGTGTTCTTAGGTTTAAGTTTTCCAGATGTCGGTAAACTGATTTTATTAACAGTGGTTTCGGGTTTTCTTCTAATTGTGTGTTTGTCTCTTTTGACATTTTTTACCGCTATTTTGGCATTCCGTCGTGGCTTAGATCCCGATAATATTATTGCTCCTATAATCGCAACTTCGGGTGACTTAATTGGAGCGGTAATTTTTGTAGCACTGCTGCCTATACTATTTTAAACATCTCTTTTATCTTAAGAATGTTAAAGAGGAGTACTCGTTTCTTCTATTCGTTAAAAAGAAGATAAGAATCTATTTATGCATTTAACAAGTCAATATTAAATTGCAGGGCCATTATAGTTAGGATTCGCATGGGCAATCTTTTTAAGACGCTCATAACCGTCTTCTGGTCCACGAGTAATCAATAGGTCTCCTGAAATTATTTTTGTCTTTGCATTAGGACCGTATATCCATTTTTTGCCTCGTTTTATTGCAATAACTCGCATGCCGATGGCAGAATGCAATCGAAGTTCTCCTAGTGTTTTTTGATCTACGAAAGATTTTGATTCCACCCGCGCACGAAAGATTTTCTCGTCAGCATCAGCCAAGGCACTCGCAATTATTGGATGGACATCTAATTTGCGTAATATTATTTCGACAATTTGATCAGCGGCGTTAGAGATGTTTTCAGCTGCTGTCGCTAGTTGCAAAATCCCCACAAGTTGTTCTGCATCTTCCTTGTCACGGGCGGCTAACATAGCCATCATAGTTATCTGATATTTCAGTTTATCCATTTCTTCTTCAAGCTCGTGAACTTCCTCGGCTAACTCTTTGTTATTAAATAATACAGCTGAGTATGCTAAGTCTAATATCAGCTCACTAATATCCTTCATTTCAGTCAAGATCTGTTTGATTCCCATCGGCTCGTATTTAACGGGTTCTTGGATGTCTTCTAAATCTTCTACTATATCCTCATTACTGCCTTCAGACAACTAAATCAAATTCCTCCCAATTTAATGGATAAAAAGCGGTGAAAGACTGTTCCCAAAAGAAAATGAGAAAAAAAATACCACTAAAGTGAATTTCATCTTTGTTATATTGAAACATGTTCTATCATGTTCCTTATTATGCTCAAATGTAATTAACAGATACTTTTGATATTAATTTTTTTTGGTATAACTTCACGATTAGATGTGAATTTTTGAAAAAGCAGTTTAAAAAGTGAGTTTAGATCAAATTTCTTTTTGTCGTTGTTTTCGTTCATAATGTTTTTCTGCTTTTTCTTTGATCAGTTGAACATATTCATCTGCGGTTAACAGATTAGACAAATCAGACTCTAGGTTACCGGGCTTTATTTTTAAAATCCAGCCATCTTGATAAGCCGACTTGTTTACAATTTCAGGTGATTTTTCAAGTTTTTCATTGATTGCAACAATTTCTCCCCCAACCGGTGCGATTACATCGAGCACTGTCTTCACCGATTCGAGAGCACCTATCTCAAAGTTAGAACCTACTTCATCACCGACCGCGGACTCCATCTCAAGAAACAAAATGTCGCTTAAAATCGTTTGAAAATAATCAGTTGCACCTATGACTACTATTTCATCATCTTTAGATACCCACATGTCATCTTTAGAGTAGAATAAATTCTTTGGAAATTTCAAAATGAATTTCTCTATGGTAACCTTGAATTTGTCCTCTTCTTCAACAACGTTGAAAATCATTATATTCCCTACCTTATTCGTCTTCTGGCCTTATATCCAGCAGAATTTCATCCACATTTTTAGCTGTAATCTCTGCTATTCTTCGAGCAAGTTCCATTCCATTGTTTCCTAATTCAACTACTTCTTCTGGATTCAATTTGATATCCATTTCTTTCATGATTTCCTTTACATCAATTACAACTGTTGGTTTACCACTATATTTTTCTGTACCAAGAGAAGAACACCGTTTTTCACACCCATCTAAGCATATTGTAGGAAAGAATTTCGCGAAATTTTGTTCTCCTTCATCTCCTGCAAGAAATAATGGTAAGCACATTATAACTGTACTCTCAGGTAATTCTTCGACAACAAGACGCGCCGCTATTCGTGTTACAGTCCCCTCTGGGAGTGCTTCACCACTACAAGCAATAATCCCGACCTTTTTAGGCCTCATAGTCTCAAGAAAATCTGGCATAAATGAACCTCCTTAATAACTACCATCAAGAAGTTTATCTACTTCTTCGACAACCCTTTCTGCAACTTTGCGAGCAAGCTTTTTGCCATTTTCATCTAAGAATGTAACTTGTTTTGTGCGGAGGTCTTTATTTTCTCTTAGTACGTCCATTACCATAACCGATGTGTCTGAAGTACGTCCTATAGAGCGTTCTACATCCTTAAGAGAACAAGCTTTTGCACATCCATCAATCGATAAAACAAAATTACTAGCTGATAACTCTAATGCTTCTTTATCATCAATTTGAAGTAACGGCAAGCAAAAAGTTGAAGTGGTCTCTGGTCGTAGATCATTTACAACTATATATGTAGCATGCCTACCAACTGTTCCAAAAGATTTTCCGATTCCACTACAAGGTAAAATCAAAACCTTTTTTTCGCTCATTCTTTTCACCTGTATCGCGTTTCATAGTTTTGCCTGAGAAAGCAATTCCTGTAACTCTTCTCGCTTTGGAACTCGACCCATTGAAACAACATCATCATTTACGATAATTACAGGAGTGAGAAAAATACCTTTTTCCTTAGCCATTTCTACATAGGGTGCAAGTTTTTCGTCAATTGCTTTGATATCACGTTTTTCGAACAAGTTGCGATAGTCGAGATCAATTCCCATTTTCTCAGCAAAGACCTCGGCTTCCACGATTTTCCCATATTTGATTGACTCTTCGCTACCTGCATAAATTCGTTCAATTTCCATGTCAATACCCTGCTCCCTTTTCAACTGCTTTAGCATTCTGTAAACTCTATGACAACGAATGCATGGAGGATATGGTCCTATCACTTCAACTTTTAATTGCATTATTTATTCTTCTCCTAGAGCCTCACGAATTGCCGCAATAAATTCTTCTTTATGTGGAACTTCACCTTCAGCTATGATAACGTCGCCGCCAACACCACCGCCAACGACTATCGTGGGCGCAAGTTGTACGTCCCATTCTGCTGCTTCTTCAGTAAGGCAACTAACTCGGCGGATATTCACCTTTTCGCCAAAATATTCATCTTTGATCTTCTTTGCTACTTTAGCTGCCCGATGGCAAACTGTACATGGTGGTTCGGTTTCGAAAATAATCACATCAATTTGTTCAGGCATTATTTTTCCCTCATCATCAATTATTCCCATTCTAGTTCGATGTCAATCATTTTCTTCATTGTTTCTCTGCTAGGTGTTAATCCTATAATAAAATATGTTTCATTGATAACTATTGCTGGCGTAAGTTCTATGTGGTACTCTTCAAATTTTTGTCGTGCTGATGGTCCAATGTACTTTTCTACTTGCACTTTATCTCCGTATTCTTTAGCAATCTCATCAACGAAATTCAAACAGATCTCGCATTCACCACATACTGGCTCCCCAGAAAAGAATTCTATGAGAACAGTCATAGTACGCTACCTCCGCTTTAAATTGTTGGAGAAATGGTCGTTTTTTCCTCCTCGATATCTTTCATGGATCGCTTGTGAGCAATGTAGGCACCTATAACGGCGACTGCCAGAAGTCCAAGAAGAATTATGTCATGATATTCACCGTAAAGATTGCCTCCGACTGCTGCACCGGCAGTAGTAAACTCAAGCAATATTGGGAAGAATAGAAATCCAAGTAATATTGAGAAACCATAGACTCCTAGGGCATAGACTAATGTTCGCTTCCATTTGAGGACACGTACAACTACCATAAGAGTAGCGATACTAATTGTTGGTGCTGCCAGCAGAAATACTAATGCTGCGCCTGGGCTCATCCCGAGTGCTAAAAATGTGGCCGCCAATGGGATTTCAACGGGAGGAATGACAAACAAGGGGATTCCTATAAATGCCGCGAGCAGATAAGCGGTCAAACCTGTTGAGCCCATAGTACTTTCAATCCAGACCGGTGGTAAAACTGTTCTCAATAATGCCGCTACGAACACACCTACCACAATGAGCCAGAGTATTTCTTTGATATAGTCCCAGGTGTACGTCATAGCCTTTTTCATTCTCGAGACAAAAGATACAACAACTTTTGGTTTCATGCGCCGTACTTTCCGTACTTTCTGTGCCTCTTCTTGCTCTTCCTTGCCAAAAACGAGGTCTACAACGATACCAACTGCTATTGCAATAAGAACTGCACCAATAATTCTTGCAATTCCTAAACCGACATTTAACAATCCCATGGTGAGTAGAACACCTACAGGATTTATAGATGGACCTGCGATAAGGAACGTAACAGCGGGACCGATACCTGCACCTCTTCGTCTTATACCTGCAAATAATGGAAGTATCGCACAAGAACATACGCCTAATAATGCACCAGCGGCGGTTGCTGTGACATAAGCATACCATCTTCCACTACCCAAGAGTCGTAAGAAGGTGTCTCTCGAAATAAATTCGCTAAAAATACCCGCCACAATGAACCCTACAGCTATACACCACCAGGCGTGGGAAAAATACTCGATTGCTATGATCCAAGTGCCAGTCAATATTTCTACAATATTTACCATTGTTTTAGATCCTCACATAAGTTGAATATATTATATCGTTACATGGCGATATAATCATACTTCTATTATAAATCTTTTGGTGAAGATTGATCTCAGATACGTTTCAATGTTTATAAAAAGTTGATTTGTAATTTAATCTCTTACTAAATTTTTCTTTGCTCATATAACAAGCATAAAGAAATTGATACGCGCAAAAAGGCAAGAGAAGACAACATTAATATGTTTCCAAGACAAAAAATAGTCTCTGATTCTACAGTTGGAGATTCGCACCATCTGAATAGGCAACCAAAACCCAGAATTACAGCCGTAATAGCTATAACTACATCAATTTTGTCTACCATGCGATCTCCCTCTTTTAATATGCTTATTCTTTGATTTTTAAAATCATTTGCTAACCATTTGTAACTTTGCTTTTATAATATGGATTATCATTCTTTTTCTAAAGTTCTTTTATGCAACTTCAATGCTGCTATAAAGAGAATTAATGTAAAACATAGAAGAATTAGTGCATCTACACTCCAGTTATAGCCTAAGCTCACTTCAAACGCGTATCTATTTAAGTTATGTGCAAAGGTAAGTGGCGAAAATGCTGCAATAATTTGTCCCCAGATCGGTAACTGTTCAATAGGGATGAAAACTCCACTAATAAAGATGAGCGGCAAGCGTACGAGGTTGCTCAAGGTCATGATTTCAGATGGATTATCTGTTGGAACGGTTGAAAATAAGATACCTAATGAAGCAAAACAGAATCCAGACAGAGGTATACTAATTATCAGAGCAAGTAAATTGAATATACTTGCTCCAAAGATTATAACTCCGATACATATAGGAATAACTACCAAAACCGTACCAAAGAATAAACTTGCGATTATGTCACCGATGAGGATCGAATTTAATGAGAGTGGTGTAGAAATCAGTCGTTCAAATGTTTTTGTTCTCCTTTCCCATGGGGCTATAACTGGTGTCACGGAGGATGATGTAAAGAATATTGTAAGAGAGATCATGCCAGGAACAAGAACTTGTGGGGGGAGGTTTCTTCCTACAGAAAATGCAAGAAAGAGAAAAAATGGAAAGAGAATTCCAAAAATAAGAACTGGACCTTTCACGTAATATATACGAATATCTTTTTTTGTTATAGCCAAACAACCTTGTAATTCTCTTTTAAGATTAACTTTCATGAATTTTAGCCTCATCTACGCGCTATTTTTAGATGTTAGTCTCACAAAAACATCTTCTAATGAAGGTGCGAGCGTATTTATCGTAATAAATTGAAGATTA
>JBHLOP010000269.1:0-2902 GCA_048940375.1 Promethearchaeota archaeon
AGAAAGATCCTTAATGCAATTCCAGGATTAGAATGGGTTGAATTAGAGAATAACAAAGAACTTTCACATTGTTGTGGAGGCGGAAGTGGTCTGCAAGGCATCGATAACGAATTGGCGAGAGAAGTAGCGAGCTATCGACTGAAAGAAGTTCAAGACGCGGGTGCTGATGTCATAGTGACTGCATGTCCTACATGTAGGGCCAATTTTTTGGACACTATCAAACAGAATAATCTAGATATCAAAGTGATGGATATCCATGAGGTACTAGCACAAGCACTTGAATGAATTCCACTCTGAATTCCCTTTTTTCTTTTTTTAAATCTCAAATAGGCTTCTCATATTATATCTAGGTTGTGAAATTAGCGTATTCATAGACTTAATAGATTAAATAAGCCTTATCTGTCCAATTTTGTTCTATAATAGCCTTCGATAATTGCGGATGTTTTCACTAGATATGAGGAAGAACCTGCTAGAAGACTTAAAAGAATAAATGCTGTATTTTTGTTAAAAAAATTTCTGAGTCCTTTAGCGCGTTTTCATGGGGGTTTGTTTATTGAGCGTACATCATGTAAAAGTCATTTTCGCAGGTGATGGAGCCGTAGGAAAAACAGCTCTTGTTAACAGATTTACAACAGGGGAATATGGCGGCGCCATGTACAAAATGACAATTGGTACCGATATTTCTGTACACAAAAGCGTGAAAAATGGTGCCGAAGTCACGCTTGTCTGCTGGGATTTAGGTGGTCAGCCAAGGTTCGAATCTATAAGAACTTCCTTCTATCTTGGAGCACAGGTTATTGTTTTAGTGTATGATGTTACATCTTCGGGCAGTTTCAAAAACTTAGCCAACTGGCTTGAAGAAGTGAATCGAGCTATTAGTGAATCGAACTATGAAGGCTATAATGGTATTATAATTGGAAATAAAATAGATTTGCCAGCTGAATTTCGTGCAGTAGATATTGATGAAGCAGAATCGTTCGCTGAAGCAATGGGTTTTATGTATCTTGAAACATCGGCTAAAGATGGCACTGGAATCACTGAATTGGTTGAAATGCTTATCGATAGTGCCTTTATACATCCTTCACAAGAATTAGTGGAACTTGATACATTATCTTAGCAATCCTTTGTATGTATAGAAAAAAGCCGATTATAGCACTCTATTTGAACTCGATTTTTTTAAGGCATGACGGTATCAAGTAAAAAGCATTCTCACGCTGTAAATTTTATTGTGGATAATTTTTCTAGAAGATTTAAATCTCTATCTTGGTATTATTTCTTGTAAATCGGAATAACTTTCTCTATTATCGCGCGCGCCAGGAGGCTAGATAGTGGGAATTCTTCAAGTAAAAGTTGCTGTAGTAGGCGATGGTTCAGTCGGCAAGACTAGTTTAGTTAATTCATTAACTGGTAAAAGCAGCTTCATGGAACAATACTTAATAACAATCGGCGTCAATATTGTTGTGCATAAAATAGAAATAAATAATGGTAAAAAAATTAACTTTGCCATCTGGGACATGGGAGGTCAACAACGATTTGTTGCCGTCCGTGCGACATTTTACCTAGGTTCTCAAATAGTTGTTTATGTATTTGACCTTACCAATAAAGAGAGCTTCGACAATTTATTTAGAACTTGGTTTCAAGAAGTTCATAGATCCTGTAAACCCACAAGTTATAAAGGTTTATTAATCGGAAATAAAGCAGATTTAACTGATTCTCGTGTTATAGATTTTGAAACAGCAAAGGGATTTGCAGAAGAGAGAGGTTTTAAATATCTTGAAACCTCTGCAAAAGAACGTACTGGAATTACTGAATTAGTTGAACTACTCACTGATTGTATCTTTGTTCGTCCTTCTCAGAAGTCAATGGAACCTGCAACTCGATTTAGGCCATATTTTTTCAATGTTCAGAGAGCTTAACAAATTTATCTAATTTTAGTAGAGGACGATTCTTATCAAATTTCGTCCCCTAAATGAAACAAATTTCCGCATCTGCACTTTAATTGTGGATAATTTTCCTAGAAAACTTAAAACTCAAGTTCATCATAGTTTCATTCAAGATCTTACCTTCCCTTTATTGCGCGCCCGCGGGGGCTATACAATGGTGATTATTCAGTCCAAAATTGCGCTCGTTGGAGATGGAACTGTCGGAAAGACCAGTCTAGTTCATTCATTCACTGGTAAGATGAGTTTCTTGGAAGCTTATAAAATGACGATCGGTGTAAACATCGTTGTTCATACAACAGAACGAGGTAATGGCACAAAGATAAACCTGTGTATCTGGGATCTAGGTGGTCAAGAACGCTTTAACGTTGTTCGTCCACAATTTTACAAGGGTTCTCAATTAATAGTGTACGTTTATGATCTTACAAATAAAGAGAGCTTTGACAATTTAGCTAATTGGCTTAATGAGGTTCACAAGTCCATCGCAGTTTCCAGCTATAAGGGTATTGTAGTTGGTAACAAAGTTGATTTGGATGAATATCGGGTCGTAGATCTTGAAAATGCAAGAGACTTTTCAGAAATAAAAGGCTTTCAATATATTGAAACTTCGGCAAAAGATGGAACTGGAACACAAGAATTAATTGATATGCTTACAGAAAATGTATTAGCGAAAAATTCAATTCGGAATGGCAAACACTCAACACCTAACATAGTAAAAGAGATTGGGATAGTACCTGAACTATCTCTAACAAGTTTTTTCTAGTCTTTTATAATAACTCGTTTACAGTTTAGCTATATAACTTCTTAGAAGAGATGAATAAAGCGGCTCTAAAGTCAAAATTTCAGTCTTTTTTGCCTTGTTTTTCTAGATATTCAAATATATAGAAGATCACATTGCATTCTGCAGCATATTTGCTTCTAAGTAATGTTGTGGCTATTACAAAAATTTTTTATAGTTTTTT
>JBHLOP010000270.1:0-2887 GCA_048940375.1 Promethearchaeota archaeon
GGTTTAAAGGGAGAATCACTAGTTCGGAAGGGATTGTTCGAGAAAATTGATGTTGTCCCTCAAGTCAGAATTGTCCCAGACTTGAATATTATAAAGATAGGAGGTCATGGAATCATTGATTATGGCAGAGAAGTGGTCCTGCCTTTAGTTGAGGAGATTGGAAAGCTTTCCGAGAGGAACAAACTTTTGGTGGTAACGGGCGGCGGCGTAAGGGTAAGGCATATTATGGATATTGGAATCGAGTTGGGCATGCCTACTGGAGTACTAGCAGAATTGGCTGGTAAGATCAGTGAACAAAACGCCATCATGATGTCTATTCTCCTCTCGAAATACGATGGCGTGAGGATACATACTGCCGATCTACTGCAGATATCCAGTTTACTCGCCATTGGACTCTTGCCAGTGATTCATGGCACTCCGACCTATGGACTATATGAACAACCGCCAAAAGTAGGATCTATTCCTCCAAATAGAACTGATACGGGCGCCGTTCTCATTGCTGAGGTGCTTGGAGCAAAGAATTGTATCATGGTGAAAAACGTGGATGGACTATATACTGAAAACCCATTCGTGAACCCAAATGCTGATCTTATTCGTGAAATTACTGCAGAAGAACTTCTTGAAAGAGATATGGAGGATATGGTTCTTGAAAGAAGAGCAGTGGAGTTACTTCTTTACTCTAAGCATTTAAAAGAAATAAAAATTGTTAACGGACATAAAAAAGGATTTCTCACCAGAATTCTTAACGGGGAAAATGTAGGAACAGTAATAAGAAGTTAAACTAATGAGAAGTTAAAGTTACAATTCCTTGGCTACCATTACCTCGGTGGCTTTCACGACCACCTCGATAGTATCACCTGGTTTTATATTCAACTCATCGACTGCTTCAACAGTAATAACTGTAGTCAAAGTTGCGGGTTCGGTCACTTCAATCTTGACCGAAGCAGCTACTTGCTTTTTCTCAATACTGATGACTTTACCCACAATTTGATTCCTAGCGCTTATTTTCAAACTACAACCTCTCAAGGTTTGTATTCCATTTAATTATCTGAATAAATCCTTTTCAGGAACTAAATTCGACTATACGACATTAAGGTAAAGATGGGGAGCTTTAATTATCGCTTTGACTGTATCTCCTTCCTTTAGGTTTAAATCATCCACCGCTTCAGTAGTAATTAAAGAATGTATTACGGTGGGAACTTTTAATTCGATTTTCACCTTTGCAGCGATAGGATCTCTCATAACACTAACAACTTCACCTTCTAAGCGATTTTTATCAATTAATTTAAGGCTTATCGCCTCCCACAATTCCTTATCGGCTAAAGTTGCCTGAATGAGGTTCTCTAAGCGTGTATAATAGCGTAATAACTCTTCTCCAGTTGAAGTCAGTTCAGAGCCTCCACCTTTTCGCCCACCTCGAAATTTTTGAATAATTGGTTTCTTAAGACGATCACTTATCTTCTTTAAAAGACCCCAAGCATATCGATAGGACAGACCAGTTTTTTTATGTGCACCATGCTTGGATAGCGAAGCATCACGAATTGCTTCGCTAATGCTGCCTGTTTCTGATATTTTTTTCAAAAGTAAAGCGCCACCTTTTCCAAGTAACGCTTTGTCTTCTTCACTAACCGATTTATCATCTAGTTCTAGCCAGAGTCGAAATTTTGGGGAGATTTCAAGTGATGTGCTGTTATCATTTTCTACTTCTTCAGTCTCTTTCTCGTGTTTTTTTTTGTCACTTTGAATTTCGGATAACAATTTAATCAACCTCAGCGTATTTTAATAGATCATTTCTCCCGAAATGAAAGCTTCTGTACGCTCATCTTGAGGATGATTGAAGATTTGACCAGCAGTACCCATCTCGATCATTTCGCCGTTCATCAGAAACCCTACAATGTCCCCGAGACGTTTGGCTTGGAAGAAATTGTGTGTGGCCATAATAATTGTGACTCCTTTTTCCTTATTAAGTTTTTTAAGCACATTTTCAATCATTGCTACATTTGCAGGATCTAAATCTGCTGTGGCTTCGTCTAACAACAATATTTTTGGCTCGGTTGCAAGCGTTCTAGCAAGGGCCACTCGTTGGATCTCACCGCCGCTTAGAGTCAACGCTTTTCTTTCCTCGAATCCATAGAGGCCCACCATGTCAAGCGCGCGATGAACTCGTTCTTTAATCTCATCATTCAGTAGATTTCGAAAATTGAGACCATAAGCTACATTTGCTTTGACTGTAGTAGAGAATACCACAGGGCGCTGAAACACAAATCCCATATCGCGCCGTGCGTTTACCATTTTTTTCTTAGGCAATGTGTTAAGTGACCATCCATTATACTCAATTTCTCCAGATGTTGGTGTCTCTAAAAGGTTGATCAGGCGTAAAAGTGTAGTTTTTCCGGCGCCAGAAGGCCCTATTAGTGTAAAAAATTTTCCTTGTTCAAGTTCAAAGGAGATACCCTTTATTGCATATTTTTCAGCATATTTTTTAGACAGATTATCAACTTTGAGAAGAGTCATCTCACAACCTCGGTTCCTTCTTGAAGTGTCGTGAAAATAAGATTAACAAGGAAGGCAAGTATAATGAGAATTATACCCAGTGCTATTGCCATGCCAAATAGACCCATTCTGGTCTGTAGGACGATTGCTGTTGTCATTGCACGCGTAGTAAAACGAATATTACCGCCCACTATCATAATAGCACCGACTTCAGAAATCGCCTGTCCGAATGCAACGCATATACCAGCTAAGATCGATATTCGCGCCTCTTTGAGAATTGTGATCCATAATTGTGTCTCTGTTGCACCAAGCGATAAGGCGGTATCTCTATATTTGTTTTGAACACTGCGAACCGCAGCCATGGTGATACCTGTAACAATTGGTGTGGCCAATA
>JBHLOP010000038.1:0-11749 GCA_048940375.1 Promethearchaeota archaeon
TCTTGCTTAACGTCAACTTGATTGACTTTCTTATGCATTTTTTCTCATTCCTTTTTCTTTAGTCTAAGTCAACATTTTGAAAAAGAATTCAATAATTCAATTTTTTAAGTTATTAGACATAAGTTTAATTATAAGTTCATTGAACCTATTGTAAAAATTGTTATATGAAGAAATCACCTTAGAGTAGAAAAAATCACGGAAGTTAAAGCATGACTTGGTCAAACAGGGGTAGAATCTGTTTCGGATTAGGTTATCTTGTTGCAGCACTTTTCAATCTTTCTTTTACCCTTCGTAACCATCAAATACTCTGGGATTTTTTCCTTGAGAACGCTCACCTCTCCTTTTACAAAGATTTTTTAACAAATGTTATAATCCCAAATGGAGCATTATTCATTATATTCACTGTTATTTTTGAAATAATTGTAGGAGTTCTAGTTCTCAACAAACTGGTATTAGTAAGGATAGGTCTGGTACTTGGCTTACTTTGGGTCATATTTCTTATACCGCTTCTACCCTTAGGTCCTGAAATGTTGACTAATATAATCTTAGCTGCATTACAAGCGATTCTTCTCAGAAAAGAATATGAAACAACTTTTCTTGAGATGTTACGCGAACGTTTCTAGCTATATATGTACAAAAATAGGCTACTTGCACAACATTTTCTTAGAGCATATCATTTGAACAATTTATGTATTTGCTAGTGTTTTCGATCCAAAAGAGTGTCAGCTAAAGCGAAAAGTGTTTTTTTCGCATGTGAATCAGGAAAAAATTTCAGATTATTCTTGGCAAGATTAACAAATTCAATAACTTTGTATTTGGCCTCTTCAGGTGCATCAGTCATTTTAATGATATGACCTGCTTCTGTGAGCTCTTCTTCGCTAATTTTATCTGTTTGAAGTATTTCTAATAATCTGCGTTTGTAAGGTTCAGATAGTTGATTTAGAGCATATAAGATTACGAAATTACCTAGTTTGTGTTCGATAATATCTTTTCTATATTCTTTTCCAAATTGATGATTATTTCCAAATATATCTAGATAGTCGTCAGAAATTTGAAGAGCAATTCCCGCGTTCATTCCAAATTGTTTTGCTGCGGCAATATATTCATCGTTTCCATTTACGCATACCACTCCGGTTTCACAAGCTGCACTAACCAATGCACCAGTTTTGTTTTTGCATAACGTAAAATAATCATCTAAGGTTGCATCTTGAAGGCGATTCTTAACAAGATACTCATTGTTTCGTCCGGTCTGTTCAAGAAAAATATCGAGTCTTTCACCGATAAGCATCCTCTGCATAGCTCGAGAGAAAATCTTCTGAATTTTAGTTGGAAATTTGGTTTTCTGAGCCGCCAAAACGATCGCTTCTCGATATTTCATGGCAATTAATACAGCGATTGGCATGCCAAATTTGATCCATGAAGTAGGCTGGTTTCTTCTAAGTGTAGATCGATCAATAATATCATCAATTATTAGTGAATGAGTATGAATTAATTCTATTCCAGCCGCCGCATAAATTGTAGAATCAAGTTTGCCACCTACTGCATCACTAAAAGTCAAAGTTAATAATGGACGCAGGCGTTTTCCTCCCGTCTGAACTTGATATTTTACTGCATCATAAAAATCAGGATTCGTTTCTTTTTGTAATAAATCTAACATAACTTCCCCAACGAGGTTTCTCCATTCCTCCATGGTATCGTTTGATATAGTATCTAATATCTTGCTATCGTCTTTTCCTTCGATTATTCCTTGCAATGCTATCGAAACCTCTATGTTACCTCTTCTTTTAATAGTATATGGTTTAGGACAAACTTTTTGCCATGTTTTTTAAGTTAAGAAACAAATTGAACAATCTAAGGGCAACAGGGAATTCACAACGAATTAGATGATCAAAATATTGTTGAGCTCTTTTATTAAAAAATGAAGAGACCGATCCATTGAGAAACAAAGAATCTGTGAATTTTCTGATTCTAAGGCTATTTTTCATTCTATGCCCAATTTCCATTCTCCACATTCTTTCAAAGTCAGATAGATTTCCTTCGTTTTGTAGATGGTTTAAAATTGCTTCTGCACCTATTCGTCCAGTAATTAATGCACTAGGGATTCCTGCCCCAACATGTGGCATTACGAAACCTCCTGCATCACCGATGCAAATCATATTCCCTCGCTTAGTTGTAACATTCGAAAAAGGTCCCTCAATTGGAACCAACTTTGAGGAAGAACTTATGATTTGTCCTCCATCCAATAATGCTGAAGCTGTTGGATGCTTTTCGATAAACTTTTGGAAGTATTTTTTAATTTTTAAATTATCAGTAAAACGCTTTCGTATTCCTAAACCTACATTTGCTGTTGAATCTCCTTTAGGTATAATCCAGGCATATGCCCCAGGCGAGTATTCTTTTCCAAAGTACATTTGGACTGAGTTTTCATCGACGTTGACATTCTCCATAATAGTAGTAAAGCAGATAGCAAATTCATAATTTTCACTACGAACCCCTTCAGTTAATATTGATCGTGGACCATCGGCTCCAACAATCACTCGACCCTTATATTGCCTAGTTGTGCCCATGTCATTCACAAGGACGCTTCCATTTCCAGATACCCTTATAACAGGTGAACTACATTCTATAGTTGCACCCGCGTCCATTGCTCTTTCAATTAAGGCTTGGTCGTATTTATCTCGAAAAATAATGTTGCTTTTAAATTTGGATGTTATCTTAGTGCCTGTTGGGTCGATAAGTTCAGTGAACTCCGTAATATTTGCGAGAGTATTTTTGGGTGGTTCTATTAATTCTTTAGCGTCTTTGACATTAGGAAACAAACGGCGTATTTCCGATGGATGAGGTAACAACTCTCCACATCTAACTGGAAGCCCAATAGTTTTCTTTTTTTCAAGAATTTGTACACCTACATCGTTTTCAGCTAATATTCTAGAAATGGTTGCTCCTGCTGGACCTCCTCCTATCACAATCACATCAGCAACCATTATATCACAACACAATCAAAACAAAGTAATGAATTAGGAATCCAACAATGAGTAAAATTCCAGTAAATAAATGAGTCATAATTGTCATAGCTTGCGCTGGTATTAGTTTTGGTGTATCCAGATAGTTTTTATGAGCAATCTTCATTCCAGGGATTGCAAATAATGGTAAAGTTATGAAACTAATAAGACAAAACAGCGGTAAGAAAGAGAAAATAATGCTTAAAGCTATTGCTACATATGTGCCTATGATTAAACCATGATATACGCGCACTGCTGACAAGGAACGGCCGAGTCTAACGACTAAATGGTCTTTACCAACTTCTTTGTCTGCAACATAATCGGGAAACTGATTGATCCAAACTACGGCTGTAATCAAAAATGCTATTGGAATTGATGCGATCAACGGAATGAGAGTTATTTTAGCTGTTTGTACGTAATAGGCACCGATGACACAAAGAGGACCGAAGTTAATACCTATTGCTGCTTCTCCGAGTCCTTTGGATGCAAGTCCTACATAAAAAAAACCACATAATGCGCCAATAAGTCCAAGTAAAAGTAAGAACCAACCAATTACAAATGTGAAATAAAGACCAATAGCAATTCCTATACCTAGCAAAATGATTGACGCTATAAGGACGTCGCGAGGTTTTAGAATTCCCTCACGTAAAAAATCGCTTCCTCCGCTGAACGGTGTAACTTCTTTGTTAATTACATCTGTACCGCTTTTAAAGTCAAAGTAATCGTTAGCAATATTTGTACCGGCATGGAGTGAGATACCTCCAAATAAAGCCAAGATAAAATAAAGTGGATAGAACGCATTTTCATAAACAAAGGCAATAACAGATCCTAGAATTATCGGAACAATTACTGCGGTAAGGAATTTTGGTCTTGTGGCGTTAAACCAAAGTTTTATTGAACTTTGTTTCATAAGAGGTACTTCCACCATTCTTTACTACCTCTATTCTTTAAATTTGTGATTTACCCGTATAGAGAAAAGTTTTGATAATCTATCAGATTAAAGCCTAAATCTGTAGATGACATAGGAATAATGGTTTTAAGTTCTATATATATTTCCGACAATTTTAATGTAATAATACATTGGCGTCGTGTTCGATTAATTTTGCACAATTATGTCCTGATCGTGCAGCACCTTCTATAGATGAATGCCAATTATCGTTATTTGCATAATTTCCAGCGACATAGAGTCCTTCAATAGGAGTTCTATTTGTATCTAGTTTTGATGATAGTATTCCCGGGGATTGGGCCTCTATAGCATTCTTGATCTTCAAAACCTTAGCCCAGAGTAGATGTTTTTCTATTTCAGGAAATGGATCTTTTAAATCTTCAATAAGAATGTCTTTTATTTCATCCTCAGGTTTATCTAGAAGGGATGGTTCTATACAAGTTCCAGCCAAAAGGCTTTTCCCTGGAGGTGCAATAATGCCATATGGGGGTAAAATCTGAGCAACTGCATTGACTAACTTGTTTGGCAGTAGAATTGCGGTTCTATGATCAGTTAGGGATTTTACCAATCCGATTTGAAATGCTAACACTGAAGTATACTTAAAACTTTTAATACGTTGCCGAAAATCTCCTGCAAAGTATTTTTCAGAGATTAAATTAAATAGATTATGAATAGGACCTGTAAATACGACAAACGGAACTTCAAGAAATTCTTCAACGCCATTATGGATATACTCAATTCCTTTGACACGTTCATCTTCTATAACTATTCTTTTGACAGTAGTATTGGTCCAAACTTCACTTCCCATTCGTTGGCAATACCATTTCAAAGCTTTGGATATTACGCTTAGACCGCCTGTTTCAACATCCCGTTCTGGATAATATACAGCTAAACCTTCCCTTTCTTGAATTCTTATCTTTTCAGCATGTAACCATAACCCTGTGGATACTTTTTCAGGCGGGAGAAATGTAATGGATTTGATAATTGGTGCATAAAAATTCTCTAGCGCTTTTTTACTAAGATTTTTTTCGCACCATTCTGCAAAATTCTCTGAATCGTAATTCATGAAATAATCTATATCACTTTTTAAAATCTTGTTTGAATTCGTGAGAATTTTAGTCCTATCTGTAAAATCAAGTAAACCAAATTTTAAGATGCTGGAAATCTTTCTCTCCAGCCTATAAAATTTGTTGTTGTGATACCACACGGCACCTTCCCCAATATATCTCATACGAACAGCTGCTTTCTTTAGGAAAGGCAAGATGTATGAATATCCACCCAAGAACAAGTGTAATCCGACATCATAAGTAAAGCCTTTATCAGTAAAAGACCGTACATGACCTCCTACTTCTTTTTCTTTTTCTAACACTACGCTACGAGGTCTTAATCGTTCCAATTCACTGGCACACAATAGTCCAGAAATTCCAGCCCCAATTATCCCAACTTTTATTCTTTGAGTTTTCATTAAAGTCCTCCATCATGGCTTTTTAGACGATATGCTGCTTTTTACAACCCGAGTGCTTGAGCAACGATTTGAGTAATGTCGCGCATTTTTAAAGGGGATTTTTTTTCTCGTATGACTTCATCAATATTTAATTGACATGCAGGACACGCTGAGACGACAGTATTTACCCCAAGGTTCTCAAGGCTCTCGATCTCATCTATTTTTTTATAGCCTACCTTTAAAGCAAGTTCAGGATTTGTAATCTTCAAAACTCCACCAGCACCACAGCACCTGCTTTCTTTCTTTATTTTTGGTAGTTCAACGAATTCGCTAAGGCTGTTTAATATCTTTCGAGGTGCTTCAAAAACGCCACTTATACGCCCTAATTCGCATGGATCATGATAAGTAGTTTTAAGATCTTGAATTTTTTTAAATTTCAGTTTCTTTGTATCAACTAATTCTGCAAGGTATTCCACTGCATGCTTCACTTCAAAAGGCAATTCTTGTCCTAGGTGAGGATATTCTTCTTTCCAGGCTCTGTAACAGCCAGCACATGTAGTAATAAACGTCTTAATGCCTAATTGTTCAAATTTTTTTATATTATGCTCTGCTAACTCTTTTGCAAGTGGGTATGCTCCTGATAGGAAGTATGGACTGCCACAACACCATTCTTCTTCACCCAAGAGTGTGAAATCACCTGATACATGATTTAAAATTTTAACAAAAGATTCAGGTATTGACGCAAGCCTCCCTGTGAAGCTACTAACACATCCTACAAAGTACCCTATCTCTGCATCTCTGTTAAGATGGTCTTCAACTAAATCTTCGACCTCATAACTCCAAATAGTCCGATCTTCATTCGATATATTATATACATTACGTTCCTCTTGCAAGGATGATTTTAGATCATGTAAGGGAGCTGGCCAAAGGTCATTTTTGAAAATCTCGGACCTTACTGACTGCCAAAACGTGACTAAATCAATAGAAACTTGACAAACTTCTTTACAGTATCCGCAAAGGCTACATTTGAACGCATTTTCTGCAAAGGTTCTGTTGATTTTATCCTTACCAAGGAACAACTTTTTCATGAAAAGCAATTTGCCTCTTGGCCCTGCGGATTCCCATCTTGCAGCAAGTTCTTTGAAGGCTGGACAGACAGCAGAACAATATCCGCATTGTGAGCAAATAAATAATTCATCTTCCATCTTAGAGCGTTTAATCTCCTGTAAATCCATTAGCTATGCACCTCCGAGTAAAACACCAATTAAATTAATTAGATCAATGTTTAAGAATGTGGAAAAAACCCAGAAAATCCCAGACATGATGGCAATGATTATAATGAAAAGAAGAATTATGCCAAAGATCGGATGCCTATTTGGTGGAAAGAATTTCCTTCCGATGCGTAATAATGGTATTGACAAGGTGAGCATATGATTCAATGACACTCTAAATCGAGTTGATACATCAAACATCTTGTTTGGATTTACAATTTTATGAGGATCAAGACGGCTCTTAAGGGTTTTCAATTCTGCAAGATACTCCTTTCCGAAAAAACGTTCTGCAAATTTACCAAGCCAAATTCCTATTCCGTAAACATTACCTTCAAAATCAATAGCAGTAGTTACTACTTCGAATGATCTGTAGAAGCCCATAAGAAAAGATATTTGCTTTCTTTCGTCATCTAGGAAAAACGTCATTACGACTGCATTCTCATTGGAACTAATAATTCCTTCAATGCCTAAGCGTTCTTTTTTAAACTTATTCTGAAGTTCTAAAATAAAATCTTTCAAATTTGATAAGGGCACATAAACTTCACTAGGAACGAAGCTTGGACCTAATCGTTTTATGCGCATTGGATAAAATCTTTCCTTCCATTCAGCCTCAGCTATTTCCGTATTCAGTATTTTTCCATTATTGCTCGTAATTATTTCGTTAAACTTTTTAAGATTGCTTTCAAGATCTTTATCATCTTCATAGACAATTAAACTAATATAAGTATCTTTAGGTAAATTCTCTTCACCTTTTACTTTTAATTTAAAATTGACATATTCTTTTTCCATGAACTGAATGTGATAGGGAGTCGTCATTTCAGATAAGTATACCATACTAGAATATAACGATTCTATTGATTGAAAAACAGTCACAAATTTTTTAAGAGCCGTTTTTAATTTGATAACTAATTCGATTTTCGTAATTATACCCAGAATGCCTTCGCTTTCAATAAAATATTTCGTTACATCATCTGTGATATCCAATGAAGGTATTCCTTTAGTTGTATTAATTATATCTCCATTAGGTAATATGACTTCCAATGAATTTACTTGGGCTTTAATGTCTCCATACTTTAGACTGCCAATTCCTGAACCTCCCTCGGCAACCCATCCGCCCACAGTAGATGATCTTGCTGAAGATGGATAACTACCGAGCGTAAAACCTTTCAATTCTAAAAATTCAAGTAATTCCTCCCATATAACCCCTGGTTCAACAAGAACTGTTAAATTCTCTTCATCAAGCTTAAGAATTTTGTTCAGTCCTCTTATATCAACAATTATTCCTTCTGTTACAGGAATGGCTCCACCATATCCCGATGTTGCTGCTCCACGTGGAATAATTGGAATTTTATGATCTGCGCAATATTTAATTAATAAACTAATTTCTTCAGCTGAATTCGGTAATACTACTGCTGAAGGTTTCATTTTAAATAATAAGCGTGTCATTCCAGGTAATTCGGCTATATCGCGAACATAGTGTGCCAGTTCATATGGATCAACTGAAACCCTGTCTTCTCCAAATATTTGTGCTAAATCAGTTTCTAATTGTTTTTTTTGAATCAAATGGCAACACCTTTCATCTTCAGAATAGGGTTAATATTGAGAAGATAATATCGCAAAATTTTATGATGCCAAAAAATAAGGTGGGGAATGATATAAGGCATTGTACACGGCATGAGAGTTCTCTGCCATTATACTAAGCCTTTTTTCACTTTCTTAATAAAGTGATCAGAATATTAATCACTCCGATGATAGTGCCTAGTGCGAGCAACCCAATGAGAATGCCGCTTGGCACTGACGACCACACTATTGTTGGATGAACCGCAGCAGGGTTTCCTTGTAATATAAGAGTTCCACCTTGAATTCCAGCTGTGAAAATCAGCAAGGGTGCAATGACACCTAGATTGTGTAAAATCAAATGTGCCACAGAAAGCCAATCGTTAGGTTCTCCGCTAACATAATAGATAAAAGCCCAAGCGCTCAATCCAATGAATCCACCGATTAGATACATCGAATAGCCTACAAACACCCATGTGCCAGCACTGCCACCCGCGATCATCCGCGATAAATCTAACCCTTCGCCACCTGGAGGAAATATAAAAAACACTGTTAAGATTGCTGCGATTACGGCATGAATTAATGCGAACCATACAAATCGTTTAGCCCATTTCTCCGCCAATTTCTACTCTCCTTTTACTTTTTGGTAATGACAATGGAATGAGAATTAAGCAATAGGCTTCTTATTATTTTGTGCTTAATTGTCGCTTTGAAAAGGTTAAAATAGTGCAAAGATTATAAATCTCCGCAAAAAAATTGCATATACTCTCAAACGGGTGAGTTAGATTTCAAAAGCCTATCCTCTCTTTGATGAACTAGATATCAAGATCATATCATATCTTACCAAAAATTCTAGAATTTCTTTTAGACAAATAGCTGAAGAAATCGCTCATAGCAGTGATGAATATGAAAATATCAACTCAAGTACAGTATTTCGACGGTTTAAAAAGCTGAGGAAGTATTTGAAATTTAGTACAAGGTTTGAGAAGGATTTGGTTCATCACTTTAATCTGATTGGAGTAGTTGTGAATATCGACGACATTAATAAAATCATAAATGACTACAAAAATTGCCCTAGGGTGGTTGAAATCTATCGCCTTTCAGGTAAATTTAATTTGTTGTTTAAAGGAATTTTTGAAGATCCGATGATCTTTTCCTCATTTATTGATGAATTGAGAAGCGATTCAAGAATTAAAAGTGTTGAACTCTGCGTTAATTGCCAGCAGGTTGTTCCCGAGCCAATTGCAATCAAAGAGTTGTTTGACGATAATTCTAATGCTGTAGTTGCTCCTTGTGGTAGGAAATGTGATGAATGCACTGATTATAAGGATGCTTGTCCAGGATGTCCTGCAACAAAATGGTATTGTAAGACAATTTTTCCAATTAAGGAGAACGTTGTAAAAAACTGGACAAGAAACCAAAAATAACTTTCCTTAAAATAATCTCAAAGGATAAAATTGGGATAGAAAAAATTGAACAAAGGCGTAGGGCAGTCTTCTTAACTTCAGGAATTGTATCTGTTTTTATAGACCAACGCGCTCTAGATAACGGCTACAACAAGTCTTTTCATCTGATAAATGCATGATTTCAACGCATCCAAGTGGTTTTAGAACTGAGGAACAAACAATTGGACGATCACCGTCCATGCTCTTGCAAATAGCGATGGCTTCCATGTGATATTGGCAGAGTTGATTCCAGAGTTGAAGGATTTCAGGATCCTTTCTTGTCTTAATCACATTTCTGTTTAGATTTTTGGAACGCTCAATCATTTTCAGTGAAATTTTGTCAATTTTTGCTTTTAATTCATGCACTCTTTGTGTTCTGGATTGTTTCTTCATGGTTTTTTCAAGCAAAGTTGTTATATTTTTCACCTTCCCTACATTTTTTAAAACTATCATTATAGATAATTACAATTATAAAACTAATGCCATTGTCATATTTAAGTATGTGTTTTAAGAAACTTGTTTTTGTGCAAAAAAAATGCGATTTTTTTAAAAAGAACATCAAAAAATTCTTACAAAAGCTGGATACTCGCCATAATGAAATCTAAGATAGGTGTTGAGAAAATCCCTGTAACTATTATCAAAATAGACGCTATTACCAAAACAAAAATGCAAGATATAGGCTCTTTTACCACTTTAAAATCTTTTGGTTCATCAATATACATTCGTTTAATGATCCACGCATAGTATGCGAGGGAAAATGCTGTATTTAAGACACCAGCAATACCCAACCAAAGTAAGCCTGCGTCTATAGCTGCAGTAAACAGAATTAATTTGCTGAAAAATCCGTTTGTTGGCGGTATTCCAGTTAATGCTACTAAGATAATAGTTAAAGTGAATGCAGTGATCGGCATATGCTTTGACAAGCCGTTATATGATTCTAAATCTGCTGACTTCATTTTCAAAAGGACGGCTGTCGCTGCAACGAAAGCCGCACTAGTCATTATTGTATGATTCAAAACATGATATAGCACTCCTGCAATCCCTAGAGAAGTTGAAGCTGCGAGACCAATGAGTATATATCCTGCATGAGCGATGCTGGAATATGCGAGCAATCGAGTAAATGTTTTTTGCATAAGAGCAGAAATGTTTCCATAGGTCATGGTGACTAATGCCAATATTGCGAACGCAAACCCCCAGTCTACTCTTAAAACTGTCATTCCGATGATGATAACCCTAATTATGGCTGCGAAACCTGCTTTTTTGCTGCCACCTGCTAAAAATCCGCTAACAGGGGTAGGCGCTCCTTCATATGTATCTGGAGCCCACATGTGGAAGGGAACAGCTGTTATTTTTATACCAAACCCTGCAACAAACGAAATCAGTGAAAGTAAGGCAAATGGGTTTATCGAAGAGTCCATAGTGGAAAGATAATCTGCAATTAGACTAATTCGAGTCGTGCCTGTAATACCGTAGATTAATGAGATTCCAAATAAAAGGATGGCAGAAGATATAGCACCAAATATAAAATACTTCACTGCAGCCTCATTAGCGAGGGGATCATTTTTTCGAATGCATACGAGCACGTAGGTGGGTATTGACATTAATTCCCATGCAAGATAAAGCACCACAAGATCTACTGAAAAAGCTACAAGAATCATGCCGAGTGTAGACAAAGGCAACAAAGTGTAGTATATTTCTTGATTTGGATCGTCAGCCATATATCTGATAGATGCGATCGATATGAAAATAGCTACCATTAAGAAGACAAAGATAAAGAAAAGAGAAAATAGATCGATCTTTAAGACTTCTCCAATGAGAGTAGGTGTGCCAATGTACTTGGGCATCTCGAATATCGTTATAGCTAAAGCTAATAAGAGATTAAATATACTCCAGCCTGCAGAAATTTCTCGTTTTAGGACTCTAATTCCAAGGCGGTTCATTGCAGGGGTCATAATAGAGAAGATCGCTAGTGTATATATCGGAAGAAATGGTTCTAATCCGAACGAAAGCAATTCAAGTTGCATTTGAATTCCTCATATATTATCTAAATGTTTTCTAGAAGTTTTTGGCAAGATGGAACAATC
>JBHLOP010000271.1:0-2849 GCA_048940375.1 Promethearchaeota archaeon
TCTGGGGCGATTGAAATTTGGAAATGCCCCAGGGTGGCAATTTCAGTCCAGTCATTCCCATTCCACACGAAGAAGGTAGGAAAATAGGTGATTTGTTGTCCCGGGGGATTTTGCAGCCGTTCTTCCGTCATGAAACTGATGCGGATCCTCCCATTGTCAATGGTGGGGTCCATAAATCCATCGCCATTGTAATCGGTCGTTCCATCAAAGGAGATGTCGGCCTTTGCTTGCTGACTAAAAAACGGTAAACCGAGTAATAAAATTCCTAAGAGGAGTAAAGCACTATATTTTGAAGAATGATGCACCATAATCCCCGATAAACTTTAAATTAAACTTTAGAGTAAGCACCCTCAGCATTTCAGCGACCTTTATAAGCCCCTCTTAAAAGACAAAACGTTTCTAACAATGTCAGTCAAGAAATTCGAAAATAAGATATTTTTTTCTAATTAGAATGTGATCGTTTGGTCAAAAATCGAACGATACACTGAGAAAAAGTGTTTTAAATCCAATACTACAATGTCTAAATGATATAATATACGCCGGGGTAGCCAAGAGAACACACCAAAATATGTGTTATTCTGGAAACGGTACGGCGGCAGATTTGACAAAGTCATATCCGCTACAGGCTCGAGATCTCAAAAGCGCAAAAATCTAAAAAAAGAGAGACCTGCTGACCCAGTGTAAATAAGTACGTTTATGGAAGGTCGCATGGGTTCAAAAGAGTGTGTGGGTTTCCCTCCTCTGGAAGTCCCATCCCCGGCATCACTTTTTTTGAAAAATCTGCGTTTCAAACATAATGTATCATTGAATCTTAACTAAATTCTTGAGATTTCAAAGTCTTTATTTTAGGCTATAGATTTCTAGAAAGAGCAATTTTTAGAATATAAAACTGATGCGGCCGCCGGGAGTTTCCAATAGGAGAACATCACCTATTTTTTGAACCCGGGTCTCCTGAAATGCATACCATCTATAATTGATGATACATAAACTTATCAGGCTTTCTTCACGACTGTGAAGTCAGTTTGGGAGGCCTGTGCGATCTAAGAAAGTTATTCTTTCTTAGTTGTCCTAGGCCATTCTAGGAGAATATTCCTCTTGCTAGACCACGACCGCATCTTTTAGTTTTTATTTTTAGCCAAGTATTTGTATATAGAGTTAGAATTTAAACTATTGAGGGGTATGGATTGTTTAGAAGTATCTCCATCATTCAAGCATTGCAATGACCTTATATTATTTTCGCTTTAAAACAATTTAAGAATTTAGAAGACTATAGAATCAGGAGATACATAATTTCTTAAAATTAAAAACAATTATGTGTCTATAATCTACTGACAAATTATTAATCTCTTAGGGAAAATTTCAAAGAACTAGGAGAACTGGTAAATATGTTTGAAGAATATGCGATGTGGGTAGAAAAATACCGCCCAAAAAGTCTAAAAGAAATAATAAACCAAGAAGGCATAGTGCAAAGGCTAACATCATTTGCTAAGACAAAATCAATGCCGCATTGTTTATTCGTTGGTCCTCCTGGGACAAGGTCTTTATTTCAATAAAACCTCCCAAATGGCAAAACAACAGCGGCATTATGTTTGGCTCGTGATTTATTTGGAGAATATTTTGAAGGAAATTTGTTGGAATTGAATGCAAGTGATACCAGAGGTATTGACGTCATTCGAACAACAGTAAAAAACTTTGCTAGAACAAAAGGACTTGGAGACGTGCCATTTAAAATCCTAGTACTAGATGAAGCAGATAACATGACCTCTGATGCGCAACAGGCACTTCGAAGGACAATGGAGAAATACACACGCACTTGTAGATTTATACTTATCGGTAATTACTCAAGTAAGATTATCGAACCAATACAATCACGATGTTCTATATTTCGATTTCCTCCATTATCTCAAGAGGATGTTAAGAAACAACTAAACAACATTGCGAAAAAAGAGAGTGTTGATCTTGCTGAAGAAGGCATTAATGCTATTTTGGAAAGTTCTAGAGGAGACATGCGAAATAGCATAAACATCCTACAAGCGGCGGCAGCATTTGATGCTGAGATTAAAGCAGATGTTGTTTACCAAGTAACAGGTCGTGTCCATCCAGAAGAGATTAAAGAAATGATAAGATACGCACTTAAAAATAATTTTGCGGATGCCCGAGAACAACTTCACAAACTACTCATCAAATATGGTTTATCGGGTATAGATATCCTAAAGCAAATGAATTCTGAAATAATGAATTTCAAAAATGATGACCTGAAAGTTAAACTCATAAATTTGTTAGGAGAAGCAGAATTCAGGCTAAGCGAAGGTGCCAATGAGGAAATTCAACTTAATGCTCTTCTTGCAAATATTGTACTTCTGGGCGATAGTTATAAAGACGTTGAACTTTGAACATCTAGATAAATGAGATTTTTTATGATTTATTTCTAGCTTAGTCAAGTATCTTTTCTTCAAGAGTGTTATTGAAATGGGGTCATATAAGCCATTAGAAGGAGAGGCTGCATTATTACTTGAAGCTCATGAAAGTGTTCTCATTGTAGCAGACCTCCATATTGGACTTGAAAGTCAATTTGCCAAAAAAGGGATTCATTTTCCTTCACAAACACCTTTAATTGAAGATAAATTAAAAAAACTCATAAATGAATACATGCCCTCAAAATTAGTAGTTCTTGGAGATGTGAAACATAATATCCCAGGAATCTCTATTCAAGAGTGGAAAGAAATACCACGCCTTTTTAAGAACTTGGCAAAATTAGTCAATATTGAAATTTTTCCAGGAAACCACGATGGTAATTTGGAGAAGTTAATTCCAAAAAATATAGTCTATCAACCCTCAAAAGGATCTAC
>JBHLOP010000039.1:0-11599 GCA_048940375.1 Promethearchaeota archaeon
TGGCGTGCTAAAAGTGCTTCCCTAGCTTTTTTATCGCGTCCAGACCTTAAAACCAACTTCTCATAATCAAAAACCTTATATTTTTTAACATAATCTTGATAAACCTTGTCTAAAGCATCATATCTTCTTTGTTCATCTTCTGCTAGTTCTATTGTTATTGTTTTTAACTTAAAAGGCGCGACGTACCCGTCATCTACCAATTCTTCATGTTCAGTCCGATAAACAACTTTCCCTACAAGAAAATCAAGATCTCGATGTAATTCATCACTTCTTTCTGGCGTTGCACTTAATCCTAACCTTTTTGAAGCAATAGTCCCTTCTGCAATTACGCGATAGGTTGGAGCTGGGAGATGATGCACTTCATCGAAAATGAGAAGGTCAAAAGCGCTTTGAAAACGTTTTACATATATATGCGCTGAATCATATGTTGTAATAGTGATTTCGTTCAGTTCTTGCTTTCCACCACCCCAGATGCCAATGTTCTCCTTAGGTATCTTTAGTCCTTCAATGACGTTACGACGCCATTGGTGCAATAGATTAATAGTCGGAACAATGATCAATGTTCTGCTCTTCGTTTGATGAATTGCCGTCAGACCTAAGAATGTCTTTCCAGTGCCTGTAGGAAGGCAAATTATGCCTCTATAATCATTTTCAATCCATTCGCTTAGTGCATCCTCTTGATAAGGACGTAGAGCGTAACTTGGCATAGTTTCAAAACTAAGCTCATTTTCATAAGGAAACTCGATTTTCACAACATATTTTGAAGTTAGGAATTGCAAAATCTCTGCAAAAAACATAGGTAGAGCTCTAAAATTCTTGAATTTTCCATCATATTCTAACAGATGTTGTATAGGCGTTACATCGAGAAAAACGTGGGGTTGAAGAATAAGATCGTAATTTATTACCTTAAGAGAAACGTCATAGGACTCCAAAAGCAGCAGCTCACATTTTTAGTAATGCATATTACTTGTTTTTAGAACATAAAAACTAAATCATTTAGACTCTTCACAATGAAGGTTTTCTTCAGGTTGAAGTCTAAATGGGCTTATTCATTAGCTGCAGTTTTCAACGACTTTACAAAATTAATTACGAACTTTAAACTTGTTGCAGCAGTTCTTTTGCTAACTGGTTTTCCATCATATTTCACAATATTCGTCAATAGTTTTTCTATAACACCATTTGAACTCTGAAGCGCTGTTGGATGAATTTTTTTTATGATTTGAACTGCTATTTTGAGATTTAAGAGACACTCTTCACAGTTATCTTCTTGAAAAGATTGTGCGGCCTGTTTTAAGTACATTATTTCCATTTGGTCAGGCAATTCACTTTGAACCGGTTTCTCTTCCACTTGGTCAGGAATTTCTTCTGATTTGACCATTTCATCCTTTTGGATTACTTGTGTATCTTTTTGGATAAGCTCTTCTTCAATAAGGTTCATATGGCTGGTATGATTTGACCAAATTTTATGTAGCGTCTCTTGATTGATTTCAAAACCACAGTTCATACATAGTACAGTATCAAGCTCAAGGTGTTCCCCACAATTTGGACACGAATAGCATCCCTCAGATATTTCAAGTTCTTCGACTGGTATATTTTCTACCACTATGGTCGTACCAGGAACTGTCATTTGAGTTGGCAATCTATTTACAGAAAAGCTTACCTGCATATCACCTATTGAAACATGTTCACAAGTTGAATATGGATGAAGAGTAATTGAATAATGAAAAGAATGTTGTTTCGTAGGAGGAGTAATACCTTGATGAATGAATTGCATAGAGTCAATTTCTGTAACTGGGTAAATTTCAACCTCATTAGCGGGTTGAATATCTCCCTCAGTGATATAAAGCGATTCTATGGGATGCTGTGTTGTGTTTGTAACCAAGACTTGTACATTGATAGTATTGCCTGGAAGGATTTTATCTGTCGAGAGTGATCTTTTAACTTCTAAAGGAAGAACCTTTTTTATGTTGCTTTGTGACATATAATCTCCATCCAAGTAGTCATATCATTGTTTCTCTAATTACTCATATAACCTTTGCTAAGAAAAGAGAATTTAGATTTTTGCTTCTAGAAAATAGCGACATAAGAACTAAAGCATTTAATATGCGCTTTACAATATCCATGGAGTCAAAAAGTTATTTTTAAATCTTGTGAGAAAATTCTACTCATTTAATTTTGTTAGAAAAAAGAAAATGAATTAGCTTTTGTTGTATAAGATGGATAGATTAGTTTAGTTTCTGCCAATAGGTTCGACGCACTTCACTTAACGTGAAAAAATGGAGCGCCATGCTTACTGGCGTCTTTATTTCTTTTTCAATGTGATCTCGATTGTACTTACACTGCGAGTTCTACCATCACTTTCATCAAGTTCTTCTGATCCAATCTCGATTTTTTCTACATCGACAATATCCTTCATAAAGCGTTGTCGAACGATCTCAGCGACATCAACAGCCGTGGAGATACTCCTTCCTCTCGCTTTGAGGATGCATGAGTCAGAGCCTTGATTGAGTTGAGTGACGACTGCAAGGACGTAGTTCATTACTGGCTTCCTGCCTATGTATATATTGCTGTCTCTTGCGGACATATGGACATTCCTCCGTTCTCAAACAGATTTGTTTTTGGTATGCATTTTTGATGTATTTAAGAAGACCATGCTTATGATGTCTTCTTATTTCTTTTTCAACGTAATTTCTATAGTACTTACGCTGCGTGTTCTTCCCCCTTCTTCGGCTAACTCCTCACTACCTATTTCAATTTTTTCTAAGTCGACAATGTCCTTCATAAAGCGTTGTCGAACGATCTCAGCGACATCAACAGCCGTGGAGATACTTCTTCCTCTCGCTTTAAGCGTGCAAGATTCAAAACCGCCTTGATTCAGCTGAGTGACGACTGCAAGGACGTAGTTCATTACTGGCTTCCTGCCTATGTATATATTGCTGTCTTTTTCGGACATATGGACATTCCTCCGTTCTCAAACAGGTTTGTTTTTTAGTATGCATTCTTGATGTATTTAAGAAGGCCATGCTTATTGGCGTCTTCTTATTTCTTTTTCAACGTAATTTCCATAGTACTTACGCTGCGTGTTCTTCCTCCTTCTTCGGTTAACTCCTCACTATCAATCTCGATTTTTTCTACATCGACAATATCCTTCATAAAGCGTTGTCGAACGATCTCGGCGACATCAACTCCTTTAGATATGCTTCGTCCTCTTGCTTTGAGGATGCATGAGTCAGAGCCTTGATTGAGTTGAGTTACGACTGCAAGGACGTAGTTCATTACTGGCTTTCTGCCTATATATATGCTGTTGTCTCTTCCGGACATATGGACATCCCTCCGTGTTTTGCGTTGATTTAGATGTATTCTGATAGCGCAATATTTTTGATACCATCAATTTACATTATTGCATTATTTAAGCCTAGGTAAACTTCTAAAACCTTAGTCATTTCTGTTTTTTAAGTGTTGTTAGAAAATATCATACAATTTATAATTTAGTGTTTAGAGTATCTATAAAGAAGGTAGAAGAGGTATTCATATGATACGCCTGAAAAAAGATTTTCTAGGTTCTTCTCTTATTATACTCATTCTTTTAAGCTTTGTTATAATATTTCCTTTTCAATCTGAACATCAAATTTCAACGTTTCCTTCCAAGAGTATAGAAAATAGTAAAAGTATATCTGACCACTCTTCTATGCCAAAAATCGATGAATCTCTCTTAGCAATGCTAGAAAATGATGCAGATAAATCGATCGATTTAATCATCACCTTAAATGGCGAAGTTACACATACAAAACCTAATCAAATTCTGAAACAGATACTTGGTGATGATTTTGCCAAACTAGATGTCAAGTATGACTTTGAAATAATTAATGCTGTTCTTGTCAATGCTCCTGTAAAATTTGTCCCCCTTCTTGCAGAAAATAATCTTGTGAGTGGCATTTGGGAAAATAAGAAAGTAACTGCTCTAAAAAGTGCTGATAGAATACTTGATTCTCAAATCGATTCATATCTTGATGAAAGCACAGGTTTAATAGGTGCTGATGAAGTTTGGGCTGAAGGATTCGATGGTACTGGTATTACAGTTGCTATAGTTGATACTGGAATTGATTCTACACACCCGGATTTATCTGGAAAGGTGAAAGCGGCAAAATCCTTTGTCCAAGGAGAAGATACGCAAGATTATGATGGTCATGGTACCCATGTAGCAGGAATTGTAGCGGGAACGGGTGCAGCATCTTCTGGAACTTATAAAGGAATTGCTCCCGGAGCGTCACTAGTCAATTCAAAAGCTTTGGATAAAACTGGCGCAGGAACGGTTTCTGATGTAATTGAAGCGATCGAATGGGCATCGGATAAATCAGATATAATTTGTTTAAGCCTAGGTGCACCAGGGTCTCCAAATGACCCGCTTGCACAAGCAGTAAATACAGCTGTTGAAAATGGAGTTATCGTTTGTGCTGCTGTTGGAAATGATGGTGAATTGGGATATATGACTGCCATGACTCCTGCTATTGCATCAAAAGCGATTTCTGTTGGTGCAACAGTTGGGGATTTAGGTGTAGCTTCTTTTAGCAGCAAAGGTATCGCCCCGGATGGGAGGAGCGATCCTGATATCGTAGCACCCGGATATGAAATCACTTCTACAGCATCTAGTAAAATCACTTCTTCAGACTATATTTCCTGGAGTGGAACAAGTTTTTCTACACCTATGATAGCTGGGGCAGCAGCATTACTACTTGATGCTAAGGATGATTTGACTCCCGAGGGCGTTAAAGCAGCGTTACTTGAATCTGCAACGGATTTGGATACTGATCCTAATGCACAGGGAGCTGGATTTGTCAACGTAGAAGCTGCTTATCAATTAATACAAAATAATGATAATTTGGTAACAATAACGCCTAATGTATTTCCAAGTGCGCCTTATGCTCCTGATGGAATTGTTTTTCCTGGAGATGCATTTGCATTTGAAGTTGAGATAATTTCAAATGAACCACTTTCCGACGTGACTTTGAGCTTTGAAGGGCTCGCGTGGTCTTTTGTCAAGGCAACTCCTTCTTCCATTAGCAGTGTAGACAGATATGCTATTGTGACAGTTTCAGTAATAATTCCGCCAGTCGCAGTACCATTTACTTACTCAGGACGTTTGGTGATTAAAGAAGCAGGGACGACAGTTGCGTCAAGTCAAATTGACTTGGAAGTGAGAGCTCCTATTGCTAGAGTTCTGTGGGATCAATCACATGATGCAGATGGATATTTTGGATACTATTATGGTGACAGTCCTTATAGTATGTTTTACAAATACTATGAAATACTCACAAAGCAAGGGATCGATCTAGATGTAACGACTGGATCACTAACTGGTACTTCATTAAGTGGTTATGATGCATTAATACTTCCTGACCCAGAAACAATACTTCAAAGCAGTGAAATCTCTTCAATTCACAATTTTGTTTCTTCAGGAGGAGATTTACTTGTCTTGGCTAATCCTCAAGGCAGCATTGTTGTGGGTTCCACAGATATAAATGATGTAATACTTGATTTCTCAAGTATAAATGAACTAACTGAGGCTTATGGAATCACTTGTATTCCAACAGTTGTGGAGGCAGATGAATTAACACTTGCAGATCACTCTGTTACAAGGAATGTTCAATCAGTTTATTATTTAGGTTGTGCATTAGACGTTAACAGTCCAGCAAGATCAATCGCAACAGCGGGTTCAAATGACGTTCTTGCAGTTTGGGAGAGTGGACTTAGCAAAGTTTTAGTTTTTGGATCCGAGTTGGATTTCTGGGATCTTCTGATTGATATCGAGGGATTTTCTCATACTCAACTGGCGAAAAACACCGTAACATGGTTAACGTTCCCGTCTCAGCTATTAATTATTGATATAGTTCTTATCGTTGTCCCAATAATACTTGTAAGCATTTATCTCTACAGACGTTCAAAAAAACAGTTCTAGCATTAAAAAAAAGCCTAAAAAATAAAATAATGCTTTCCTTTTGTAGATATGAAGCAAATATTAACTCATAAGAAGCAATACGGTTCTCTAAAATGTGACAAAAAACAAAAATAGAAAAAAAGAAAAAGCTGTTTTGCAGTTAATACATATAGTACCAATCATATGAAACGGGTGATGAATATGGCTGTTGGAACCATAAACAAGATTACAGGCATACTTTATATTGTAGTAGGTATAACTTTAATGGTAATAGGTATCATTGTCGTCCAGCTAATACAGAATCTTTTACCACTTATCACGACCTTTGCTGGAATTACTGTACCTCCAGAGTATTTTTATGCAATGGCAGCACTTTTGATCCTTCCATGGATTTTCTTTATCATCCACGGAATCGCACATTATCTTATTGGTCGTCAAATAGAGTAGCAAAGTAATGCTGCTCTTTCAAAATTCTTTTTTGTACTTTTATTTTAATGGAAACCTTTTTTTGACTCGTTTAAAGCCATTTTTTTCTAAATTATTGTGCGGAAGAATTTTCTACAAAAGCGGAAGGATTTTCCACATTTTATATATAAAATTATGAGAGATTTCAATCAACAAAAGAACAGTACAGGATTTGCTCAAATGTCACCTAGATATATATGTCCAATCTGTCTGATGGAAGAAGATAGACATCACAAATTAATTGAAAATAAAAATGAACGTGAAAATAATCTTCTTGCTGTGAAACGGATTCCAATTCTCGTAAAGCGTGATGAATCAACTCAAGTACGGTTTATTCTTACAACGATTCATGAACACTGTTATGAATCCTACATGTCTCCACTTTCGCAAAGTGGTCTAAAAAATGGGGTAGTTAGAATTAAAAAAATAGTCGATGTATTTAAGTGACCTAGAATGGTCATAATCGACTTACCTAATTTTATATACTTGTTATTTTCACTAGAAACAATGAAGTTTTGTGACTTATCTTTCAAAGAATTCAAATGTTAAGTCTTTTCGAGATAACTTTATCTGCGGATTATCAATTATGTTCTCTAAGATTGAGAGCATTTCGTTCTTTTCTTCTGGTAGACTTCCGCAAAATTTAGTGTAATTTGAAAAATGATCATTAAATACATCACTAGTTACTGTTAATTCTTTTAATATCGAATATTGTTCTTTCAAAACTTCACGAGGTCGTAACTCCTCGAAAACGCCTAATAACATATTGAGATAGAGTGGTGAATTAGGCGTGATATGTAATGTCCTGAATCGGATCATATGAGGATTGATTGAATTTAGAATACGCGTTGTTTCAACAATGTGTTCTTTCGAGAATTTCTTGCCTCCGAGACCTAGAATCACATTAACAGAGAGCTTGAATCCCGTATGCATAACTTTCTTGCTTGCGTTTATTATTTCCTCTGGAGTTATTCCTTTCTTACACATTTTGAGAAGTGAAGCGCTTCCTGTCTCTATTCCCATATAGATTGTTTGTAATCCATAGTTATGAAGTTTTTTCAGATCATCATTCTTTTTCTCCAGTATATCCGAGGCTCTAGCGTAACTGCTTATGTGTTGAGGATGAGGGAAGTTTTGATTAATGAATTGAAGTACATCGCACAACACTGTTGTTTCGGAGCAAATAGCACTGCTGCCACCTAAAAAGAAGTTAGTAGCAAAACTTAATGATGACTTTACTCTTTTTAAATCTTTAAAAATATCTGTACGAGAGCGTTTTCTAAAAAATTGTGCTCTTGGATCTTTATACAGCCAGCAAAACGTACATAGATTCCAGTCACACCCTTCAGTAATCTCAATTGATGCACTGTACACTTCACACGGAGGACGAACGTGAATACTTTTAGTTATAACTACAAAACAACCCTCCAGTTCACATACTAGGGTTCAATATGCGACGCCCCTGCCTTTAACTCTTAATTCATCTTCAGCTAGTTTCCATACCTCGCCCTCGACATCCCACGTTGTTCCAATATCTTTGATTTTCATTTCTTTGTTTAACACAAGATATATCATATCCTCATGCTTCTGAACGATCATAATGTGGTTTCGTAATTTTTCTGGAAGTGAGTCATACCATTTGAATATCCTTTCGTCTCTGTCTCTATTCCATTGAACAATAACGTCTTTGTACAAAGTGAATCCATAGCGGTATTGATCTGCCTCTTCTTTGTTTGGAAAATTATCTGGATATCGAATTTTGCCTTTAGGATGGTCTATTTTTATAGATACAGATGACATTCTTTAATCCCTCCTAATTCGCTGATCAATAAACTCTGAAATACTTGAAGATTATCTTAATTGAATAAGTACTGGTTCTTTTGAAAAATTTAACTAATACGGAGGAAAGTCCCTTTGTGATGGATGGCTGATTCAAATAAGAAAAGAAGGTAACGAGTAAAGCACTAAAAGGTGTTAGATAAATGACAAAGACAAAGCATCATGTTTACATGCATTGACACACTCAAGGCACAAAATACAGTTGTCATCGCGGACCTTTTCTAGTTCTTCACCTGTACCTGTATCCAGTAAACGAACACCCATTGGACATACCTTCATACAATCATCGCATTCTCCTTTCGGACACCGAATTGGATTTCTTTTTAGTGTTAAAAGACCATATTTTCCGCAATATCCTAATATTCCACCTAAAGGACAGAAGTATCTACACCATGCCCTTGGAACATATATTGAAACTAAAACAATGATTACAAGAACTGCGACACGTATCCAAAGAAGAACTGGCCAACCACCTAATTGCCAGATTTTTTCGTAAGTAGGAGGAAGGAAAATTAAGATGTTTGCGAAGAAATGCGGCAAAAAACTGAATAACGTTGCAGCAGGATCAATAGGCGCAAAAGAATTATTCGCAAAAGGACCAAAAGCCTCCACTATTCCTGCACTACTTCTTTGCAGTCGTCTGATTCCAACAATAGCAGATATTAAAATAGTCGTAAAGATAATATAAAGTCTTATTTGTCTCAAGGTATTATCATTTTGCCGAGTTATCGGTTTGACATGCTTTTTGGGTCGAATATATGAAAGAAGGTCTTCAACAAATCCAAAAGGACACGCCCAAGCACAGGGTGTACGACCTAAGAATATAGCTGTAAGTAAAATAATTCCTAGCGCAAGCAAAGGAAAAATACCAAACGCAAGTGACGTCAAGAGGATGTTATAGGCCCCGGCAACCGTTGTATAAGGTGCTCCTGTTGGTTGTACAAAAGGAACAATTATTGCCGTAAAAGCCAAATCAAAAATGACTCCAAAGACTATAAGGAAGACACACAGTTGAATTATTGATCGAAATATTCTCATTTTGTTTCTAATAAGCCATTGGTTCATTAAATTCGCGTCCTTTAAGAAATTTTCATAATACTATGAAATTGTTTGCTTGAATGGAACTTGCAATACAATTGAGGGATATCACAAAATCTATCAAAAACTCAATGCGATACCTTTCCTCTGCTGGTATTCAAATTTTTCATAATGTTGGAGAGATATAATCATAAAACCTTAAAAAATATGTCGCTGCAAATCTAAAATGTTAAGAGCTTTATTATGCAAAAAAAGTCTAATTCACTATTAAGCAATAACTTTCATAAGGGTGGAAAAGAGAGGAATTTTACTTCACTTTTGCAGCATTATATCTTCCTAAATGAAGTACTTGATATAATAGTCAACTGTTTTATATTCTTTGTCCTTAAACAGGGATAATCTTGCAGATTGAAATTGGAAAACAAGATAAAAATAAAGAAATATCAATGAAGAAACTTATCTTTTAGACGACGAATTAAATTACAGAAAAGAAAAGGTAAAAAAATATAATGCTTATCTACAGCACACGATTTCAGAATAAGATTACTTGTCGTTTGTAGACTCTTCTCTCTTTACTTGAAATCTGTCATTTCTTACATTTCTCAATAAGTTTAAGTGTATGAGCATTTAACACATCCTAAATCAACTTATGGATGCAACAAATATGTCGTTAAATCTAAAATCAATACCAGATACTCCATTTTTCATCCCTGATTATCGCCTAAATATTTCTATGGTCGTTCCTACTGCTTTTAAGTGCCTTGATCAAGATCTTGGAAGACCTTCACTTCTTGATCTTCCACAGACAAAACAAATTATTGAAAATAATCAATGTGCAGACGCTGATAATGTAGTTGTAATATTAGTGGATACTTTAGGCTTTACGAAATTACAAGAAATTTCAAAACGACTTCTGACCTGCGTTAGTAATCATGGTTTTCAATTATCTTCAACTTGTCCCACAATTACATCAACTTGTTTAATGAGTGCCCATACTGGGCTAAAACCTTGCGAGCATGGAATTGTTGGACACAAGATTTACATAAAAGAGTTAGACACTATTATTGATTTTCTTAAGATGAGCCCTATTGACATAGAAACGCGTGATAGTCTAATGAAAAGTGGCATCAATTTCCGTAGGCTCTCTTGGAGTCCTTCGCTATATGATTTGATGGATCGCAAGTTGATTGCACATGTGGGATTAGTACATCATAGAATTTTAGATACTGGACTATCTAACTTACTTGTGGATCCTAAAATAAGGACAGACATTGGATATGCAAACCTGATCGATTTGTTTTCAAAAGCAAAAAAAATAATAAAGAATAAGAGCTTAGGGAAGATCTCACAGCCTAAAATGCTTCTCAACCTATACATTGGATACTTAGATGAACTTTCTCATCTCTATGGACCAAATAGTCAAGAATATCATGCAGGTTTTCATTATTTCGAAATCCGATTTCTGGAGTTCATTAAATCTTTGGAAAAGGATGGATTGGGAAAAAAGACTACTCTCTTTCTTTTTTCTGATCATGGTCAAGTTCCAATAGACAAAATACTTGCTTTTACGAAGAATGATATCGAACAGTTGGGTAAGTATCTTTCTTTTAGACCTGGAAGATCTGGACGTGCAATCCATTTTTACATAAAACCAAAATTTTTAGAAGAGGCTGAGCGTTTTCTTAAAAACTTTATTGGTGATAAAGGTGTTGTATATAGATTTTCATATGTAATGGAGTTTCTTGGATGTTCTACGTCTGCAAATCTGAATACTAATCGACTGCAAGAACGCTTTGGCGATCTAGTAATTTTTTTGAAAACTGGTTACCACCTTGACCTTCCAAAACCAACGAAAGGGAGAAAAAAGGATTGGGTTGATGAATTGATGAGTCCCACAGTAAAATTAGGCTCACATGGATCTCTGACGTATGATGAATTAGTTGTACCGTGTCTGGCGTCAAATGTATCCAAGATCGCCCAAGATATTTGAAGGTATTATTTTTCCTTTGCCAAGATGGATTCTGCAACATCCCCCATCTTTGAGAATTTTGCCCCAGCTAATTTCATGTGTTCGATCAAGCGATCTAACAATCGAATTCTGTAAGCGTGACCACTACAAGAAGGATGAAGCGTAAGATTAAAAACTCTGTAACCCTCTTGGATATCTTCCATTTCTAAAAGAGCATCAAACTGAGCTTTCCATGTTTCAAAAACTGATGATGGTGATTTCTGTTTCATTTCGAATAAAGGCCAATCATCAAGAAACCATTCTACAGGAAACTCAATCAACTTTTTGGCAATATTTGGAAACTGTATAATATA
>JBHLOP010000040.1:0-11489 GCA_048940375.1 Promethearchaeota archaeon
ATTGTAAAAAGGTTGAGAGAAAAGGGTGCAAAAGAAGTTCATCTTAGGATTTCTTGTCCACCGATAATTGCACCTTGCTTCTTTGGTATTGATTTTCCAACGTTTACAGAATTATTTGTTAATAAACTTGGGATTACTCCAGATAATTACGATTTAGAAACAATAAATGAATTAGCACGAGAACTCACAGGTGCAGATTCCCTTTATTATAATTCAATTGAAAATTTAAAGCGAGCACTTGGCCTAAATGATATTTGTACGTCTTGTTTAGATGGAGTATACCCTTATGACTATTTGCCGTATCAATCTCTTGAACCATTTCTAAGGATATAAGTGCAATCTGGTGACAAAGAGGTATGGGTAAAGAAGTTTTGGTTATTGATAAAGGCGGAAGAGGTAACGCCATTGCTTATGCATTTGCAAAAAGTCCTCAAGTTTCCAGAGTTTATGTAACTCCAGGAAACGCTGGAAGTTCTGTACTTGAAAAATGTCATCAATTACCTTTAATTGCAGAATCAGTCGATGAAGAAATTGATGCAATGAAAAAATACGCATTAGAAAACAATATAGATCTATCGTTTGTCGGTCCTGAAGGATATTTGTCCGCAGGAATCGTTGATGTATTTTTGGATGCGGATCTGGATATAGTAGGTCCTTCTCAAATGGCTACGGCACTAGAATCAAGTAAATGTGATACTAAGGACTTTTTAAAGAAAATTGATGTTCCTATCCCTGAACATAGGAATTTTGAAAATCCAGATGAAGCAAAAGAATATGTAAAAGATTTCTACTCTGAAAATCCAAAAGAAAATCTTGTTATAAAAGCTGACGGTCTTGCTGCAGGTAAAGGATCAATTCCTTGCGATTCAAAAGCAGATGCATTGAGTGCAGTTGACGAACTTATGATTTTCAAAAAATTCGGGGATGCTGGAAATCGAGTTGATATAGAGAAAAGACTATACGGCGAGGAATTGATGTTCTTTGTATTTACAGACGGCAAGACTGTGAAGCCTTTAGAAGGTGCACAAGATTATAAACGCGCTTTTGATGTTAATGATAAAGTAAACCCGAGATCTTTTGGTGGGAAAAATCCTAATACAGGAGGTATGGGAGGCTATTCGCCCCATCCATGGTTAGATGAAGAACTGACAGAGAAAATTATGAAACAGATAGCACTCCCTACTATAACAAGGATTCAAGATTACGAGAGCACTCAATTTGGTAAATTAAATGGTGTTCGGTATAAAGGTATTATCTACTTTGGTTTAATGATCTGTATTGAAGAAGACCAAAAAAAACCATATGTGCTTGAGATTAATGTTAGAATGGGTGACCCAGAAGCACAAGTTATCCTTCCGCGCTTACGAACTGATTTTTATGATCTCTCTAGAGCGATTGTGGAAGGAAAATTGGACGAGCTCAATTTTAACTGGGATCCTAGATATTATTTGTGCGCATGCGCAGTTAGTGGAAGGATCGGTCGATATGAAGGTTATCCAGGAAAACATCACACGAACCAAGAAATCTCAGGATTAGATAAAGTCGATGAGAATTGCTTAGTGTTTCACAATGGTACTGCTTTCGATGACGATGGTCAAATTTATACTACCGGAGGGAGAGTCCTCACAGTCGTGGGTCAAGGAAACAGCTTAGAAGACGCTAGAAATCACACTTATAATAATCTAAAAAAAGTACGTTTTAGAGGAATGCGTTACAGGCGTGATATCGGCATAATTCTATAGCAAGGACCACTTAAGTAATTTATCGAAGAATGGGACATGAAATAGTTGATGAGAGAACTTACAAACGAAAGAAAATATTTCTCTGATGTAGAAGGCCCATACTCGTTAAATGACAATGCCCTAGAAATTGCAGGTTTACTCATACGACCACGTGGTCGTGAATTTTTCTTTCAATTAAGTGCATTTGATGATTACCTTGTTAATATTGAAAAAAAATCAAGTTATAATTCTGGATGCACATTAGGACTGCTATTACCTTTTTTTAAAGCATTTGGAGCATCAAATAATCTATTAGAGTCCATATCCTCAAAAAACACAAATTTGGTCCAAGGGACAAAAGAGACTTTACATTATTTACATGAGAAAATGGATTGCTGTTTGATAAGCACAAGCTATGAACAACATATGCAAGCCTTTTGTAGAGCTACAGAATTTCCATTCGAAAATACAGTGTGTACAAAATTGGATATTGATAATAAGAAATACGAACTTAATGGCAAAGAGACTAATTGGTTAAAGAAATTGGTAATAGAGATTGTGTCTTTGCCAAGAATAGTCTTACCTTCTAATGCTGAGAGTCGTGATGAATTAACAGATGATGTTTTGAGCTCTGTAGAAAGATTGAATCAGATATTCTGGGATGAAATGGAAAATGAATATCTAAAATCCTTTGAATTGTTAAAAAGTGTAGAAATTATTGGAGGACCAAAAAAGGAGCAAACAATACTCGAACGAACATCAGAAGTTTGCAATACTGTATATACAGGTGATAGCATCACAGACAGAGAAGCGCTTAGCCGAGTTAGAAAAGAAGGCGGATTGGCTGTTTCTGTTAATGGAGATATTCATGCTGTGAAAGAAGCTGAAATTGGCTGTATGATAGAAAATACTATTGTGACTGCTGTCATCGTTGATGCATTTAATAATTCTGGAAAGGACGGGGCATTAGATCTAGTTCATAATTGGAACTTAAATGGATTGAAGAAAGCAAAAGAACAGCTATTGGTTAATCCAAAATTAGTTACTGATCTGCTTAATTTGTATCCTAAGAAACTTCCGAAAGTTGTTGTCTTAACCGATGATAATAGAGAAACATTTGGAAAATGGAGTTCCTATTTTGGAAATAGATTGAGGGAGGAGAATTTTCATGGAAAAAACTAAAGTAGATGCTACTTATTGTGAGGCTTTCTATGGTTTGTTTGTGAGAGTTTTAGTAACCGCAGAGAGGGGTATTTACCCAGAAGACCGATTGGATCCATATTTAGAAAAAGATGAGTTACGATTCGCTGCGTATAGATCTACTTCGACACCAGCAACCGTTGTTGGTAGAACGGAAGCAGGAATTGAAGGTTGGTTACCCAAAACTAAAACTCCAGATGGGCGTGAAGGTGTCATTCTGCAATTTTGGAGTATATATGATGAGAAAAAATTATTACTCAGTCAGATAGATAAATTGTACAGAGAATTCTCAATCCCTGTAAGACAAGATATTCTTTCTTGCTATACAACTAGCCTCTTTGATTGGTTAAAGCCAAGCGAAGGAATTGAAATTGTTGGTTCAATAGATACACAAAGATACATTGGTGATTGTGGGGGAGGCTTTGAACGGCTTGGTAAAGAAGTAATTGAAGTACCTTTAATGGGTGGCCAAGATTTCGTTGTAGATAAAAAACTGAATGTCGGGAAAGGAGTCTCTGGAGCAAACCTTTGGTTTTTTTGTGATACAGTACTTTCAGGAAGGAAAGCTGGACGTGAAGCAATAAAAGCAATAAGCGAGATTGAGGGTGTTATCACATCTTTCTATATCTGTCCTTCTGGTTCGATGGTTGCCAACTATAAAGAAATTGGACCACCAACAAATTATCAATATTGCCCTTCATTGAAGAATGAAATAGAAAATTCTCTAGTTCCAGAAGGTATTAGAGCTATTCCTGAAATTGTAATTGATGGAATCTCATTAGAAGCAGTCAAGAAGGCCATGAAAGCAGGTATCGAAAGTGTCTACGAAATGGACGTTGTTAAGAGAATTTCTGCTGGGAATTATGGAGGTAAACTTGGACAAGTCAAATTAGAATTAAACGAAATAGTACCTCACCTATTTGAGTAGGGATGCACTTATGATTTTTGATGTCATTGGATTTGCAGCAATCAACGAAGATAGGATCAGATACCTTGGCTATAGTGTAAAAGAAACGGAAGTGTTCTCTCATAGACCTCCCGAAGAGTTAAAAAATGACGAAAAAGCATTCCTTGGCGGTTCTGTAGTTAATACACTTGCCGGTTTGGCAAAATTTGGATTTTCGGTAGCAACTCTTGGAAAACTTGGAAACGATAAAATTGGAGATCGACTCCAAACAAAGTTGAAGACATATGGAATTGACTTTTTTGGCGGTATTGATGAAATATATAATTCAAGCGTTGCCACGATAGAAGTTGGTAGTAATAAACAAAGAAAAATAGTAATTCATCCTGGTATTAATGATAGAATTGAGTGGAAGGATGTCGAACCTTATTTAGAGTTAGTTAGAAGTTCAAAACTCTTTCACTCAGCTACTTTCGCTTGCGCTTATAGTATTTCTTCGTTCAAAACTCAAGTTAAACTTGCAGAAGAGGCTAACAAACGAAGTCTTAGTTTTGGTATGCTTTATTGCGATTTGTTTGATAAAGAGCCTACTCTTATGGAAAATCTATTGGAAGCCACGGATATTTTAATTCTTAACGAAGGAGAAGTCGCAAGAATTGGAAAAGGAACAAAAAACTACAAAGAAGCAGCAAGGACTATAATGAAAAAATATAATACAGAAATAATCGCGGTTACGTTAGGTGACAAAGGTTCGTGTGTTTTTGATGAAAATAAAGAGCATTTCATAAAGTCTCGATCTGTGAATGTTATAGATACCACTGGAGCAGGCGATGCTTATTCTGCAGGGTTTTTAGCTGCGTATCTAAACGGCAAAGATTTAAAAACTTGTGGTTTGTGGGGAAATAGAAACGCTGAAAACTGTATAGAGACATATGGCGCGGTAGATTATCAAATACCTAAAAAACTAGTCTAGTGTGGTAATCTAATGATTCACAGAATAAAAGTAGGCTTCAAATCTGGAGAAAAAGACGTAGTGGGCGAAAGCACAAAAAAGGAAATCGAAAGTTTTTTTCATTTCAATATTGATTCTATTGTACTACGAAAGGTCTATTCAATAGATGCTAATTTATCTGAGAAAGAATTGGATTTGTTAAAAAGAGATCTTTTCATAGATGCAATTACAGAAAACTTATGCGAAGAAGATAATTTTGATTGGCTTATTGAAGTAGGATATAAACCAGGAGTAACCGATAATGTTGGAAATACTTCAAAAAATGTTGCAATCCCTGCAATACTGCATAGAAACTTAAAAGATAATGAGAGTGTATGGACTTCTACTCAATACTTGATTAATAGTAAGGAGTTAACTGATAAGGATGTTCAAAAAATTGGTATAAAACTTCTCGCAAACCCAATCATAGAAGACATAAAAATAATTAGTTTTGACCAAATGAAGAACGAAGAGCTTGCATTAACTTCTCCCAAAATCAAAGGTAAACAAGATATCAACATAAACGCATATAATTTGGATGTCAGTGACGAAGAACTCATTAAGATAAGCAATGAAGGCGTTCTGGCTTTAAGTTTAGAAGAAATGACGACGATAAAAGAATATTTTAATAAAGAAGATGTAATCGCCGAAAGACAAAGAATAGGAATGGATAAAACATTCTGGGATAGACCCACGGATGCTGAATTAGAATGCTTAGCGCAAACATGGTCTGAACACTGCAAACACAAAATATTCAACTCAATTATTCACTACAAAGACGAAGAAACTGGTAAGGAAGAACTTATTGATAGTTTATTCAACACGTACATAAGAAACCCGAGTAACAAGATAGGTGATGAATTAGGATGGGTTGCGTCTTCCTTTCATGATAATGCAGGTGTAGTAAAATTCAATGACAGAATACTTGTTGTAGACAAAATTGAGACTCATAATTCTCCTTCAGCCTTAGAACCCTATGGTGGTGCAATAACGGGAATAGTAGGAGTAAACAGAGATCCAATGGGGACAGGAAAAGGCGCTAAATTAATGTTTAATGTATTTGGCTATTGTTTTGGAAGCCCTCACATTAAAGAAGTACCAGATGGTGTTTTGCATCCAAAAAGAATCAGAGATGGTGTACATAAAGGTGTGATTGATGGTGGAAATCAAAGTGGAATTCCTTTAGTAAGTGGCTGGGAGTTTTTTGATGAAAGATACACGTTTAGACCAATTGTCTATTGTGGCACTATTGGTATTATGCCAGTTGAAATCAATGGCGAACCATCTCATCTGAAGAAAGCCGATTCTGGTAATGCAATAGTTATGGTAGGCGGGAGAGTCGGTAAAGATGGTATACATGGAGCTACTTTTTCCTCAGCTGAATTGGATAAAGAATCACCAGTTCAAGCAGTTCAAATAGGTGATCCAATAACACAAAAGAAAATGAGTGATTTTATATTAGAGGCAAGAGATTTAGGATTGTATAAGTGCATAACTGATAATGGTGCAGGGGGATTATCATCTTCCGTTGGAGAGATGGCCAGATATTGTAATGGATGTAAATTTGACTTAGAAAAAGTTCCTTTAAAATATAAAGGACTCGATCCGTGGGAAATACTAGTCTCAGAGTCACAAGAAAGAATGACTGTAGCAGTTGAACCTGATAAAATTGAGCAATTCCTAGAATTATCCAAAAAAAGAGGCGTAGAATCTACAGTCATTGGATATTTTGAAAACACGGGTCGATTTCATGTAACTTATGGTAATAAAACAGTCGCTTATATTGATATGGAGTTTTTGCATGAAGGATTACCAAAAATGGAATTAGATGCTATATGGAAAAGACCAAGATACGAGGAGCCTGATTTTGAACAGCCTGAGGATTTGAATAAGACTCTTGAAGAGATGTTAAAACGTTTGAACATATGTTCTAAGGAAGAAAAACTTAGACAATATGATCATGAAGTTAAAGGATTAAGTGTCATCAAGTTGTTAGTCGGTAAGGAATGTGATGTGCCCAGTGACGCCACAGTATCTTTCCTTGAATACGGTAGTATGGAGGGCTTAGCTGTAGCTGAAGGAAAAAATCCACATTATTCCGAAATAGATACGTATCACATGACTGCTTCAATTATTGATGAAGCAATAAGAAAAATTATTACTATTGGTGGAAAACTTCCCAGCAAAGACATAATGTTTTATGGCTTAGACAATTTCTGCTGGAATATCTCCACTCTAAATTCTGAGGATGGTAGATACAAACTCGCTCAATTAGTACGAGCAAACAAAGCTTTAGCTGATTACTGTAAAGCGTTTAAGATTCCTTGTATCTCAGGAAAAGACAGTATGAAAAACGTTTGGAAACTAAGAGAACTAGTTAATGGAAAAGAAGTGGAAAGAATAGTTTCAATTCCACCTACCCTGATGTTTTCTGCTAGAGCAAAAATAAATGATATCAACAAAACGGTGACGATGGATATAAAGAAACCAGGTGATTTAGTTTACATCGTAGGTTTGACTCGTGACGAGTTAGGTGGTTCTGAATACTACTCTTATATTGGAGAAAAACTGCGAGAGGAACGATATATAGGAAATAATGTTCCAAGAGTTGACGTTGAAACTGCTAAGAAAAATTACGATAGTATCAGCGAAGCAACTGAAAAAGGACTACCTCATTCAATTCACACTCCGATAATCGGGGGCTTAGGGGTAGCACTAGCAAAGTGTGCTTTTGCCGGTGGCTATGGAATGGAATTGGATTTAGTAAATGTTCCTTATGAGGGTAAGAAAAGGGATGATTTCATTTTATTTTCACAATCGAACAGTAGGTTCATTATAACAGTACCTCCGGAGAAAAAGGAGGACTTTGAAAAAATAATGGGTGATACGAACTATTCACAGATAGGTATTGTTACTCAAGATAAAAAATTGAAGATTAAAGGAATAAATGGAAGACCAGTAATTGATTCAGATTTAGATCAACTGAAAAAAGCATGGAAAAGCACTTTGGGGGATTAAGATGAAACCAAGAGTCTTGATTCCAGTAGGATACGGTTTAAACTGCGAAGAGGAAACGGTTTACATCTATAGACTGCTAGGAGCTGAAGTAGATAAAGTTCATATGAACGATTTAATGAGAAACCCAAAGATGGTCAGAGATTATCATATAATTGATCTTATTGGCGGTTTTGTAGATGGTGACCATATTACTGCTGGGATAATTCATGCAAATAGATTGCGATACGACTTAGAAGAAGAGCTGTATGAGTTCATTCAAACAGGTAAATTAATAATCGGTGTGTGTAACGGATTTCAGACTTTGGTAAAAGCTGGGCTCTTACCTGGATTTGATAATGACTATAAAACTCAAAGAATAACATTGAGTTATAATGATTCAGGGAAATTTGAAGACAGATGGGTAGATCTAACAGTCAATAAAGATTCAAATTGTATTTGGATGAAGGGAATAGAAAGAATCTACCTTCCAGTTCGACATGGTGAAGGAAAGATCAGAGCTGATCCATTTGTTTTAGAGAAATTGAAAAATAATGACCAAATTGTTTTGTTTTATGCAAATCCTAATGACGGAAAGCCTACTATGGAATATCCCTATAATCCAAACGGCTCTGATATGGCTATTGCTGGGATTGTGGATCCAACAGGCAGAATTTTTGGATTAATGCCGCATAGAGAAGCATTTTGGTCCCCTTATAATCATCCTAAATGGCATAGATTAAAAATAGACGGGAAATTGCCAAAAGAAGGACCAGGAATCCAAATTTCAAGAAATGGAATTGAATATGTTAAAGATCATTTGATTTAATAAGAAGTGAATAAAATGCGATATTCAGACGTAGTGGATTATGATGTTTTAGATCCAGTAAAAAGAAAAGCGTTAGAATTATTCCAGTCTACATTTGGAACGATTGAGGATAGATTAAGAATAAGAGTTGCTCCTGTTGGTGAGACAGCTGCAGTATTGGATTTCCTTGATTATGATTTTATGTTAGCGTTTAATGTTGAGGGTCTTGGAACAAAAAATGTGATTGCAGATAGAATATATCATGAAGTAATGGAAAAAATAGAAATTGCCGATAAAATTAAGGCTAAAGAGGCTTATCGATTTATTGGACAAGATACTGTAGCTATGTCTCTTATTGATTTATTAGCAGTAGGTGCAGACCCAATTGCTTATGGAGATTTAATAACAGCAGGGGACTCTAAATGGTTTGGAGATCTTGAAAGGGTTGATGAGCTACTATACGGCTTCAAAGTTGCTGCAGAATTAGCAGGTTGCGCTATACCTTGCGGTGAAACCCCTACCCTACAAAATGTAGTATATCCTGAAACATTAGACTTGGCAGGTGCGTCTGTTGGCATAATTAAGCCAAAAAGCCGCTTTATGTATGGTCAAAAGATAAAGGGTGGAGATTGTATCTATGGTCTTCCTAGTGGCGGAATATGTTCAAATGGAGTATCGAAAGCGAGAACCATTGCTGAGATATTACCTGACGGATATTTTACGAAATTACCAAATGGTAAAGAATTAGGCCAAGAATTACTAACGCCAACACCGATCTATGTAAGACCAGTAATTGAAATGCTTGATAAGGGAGCAGACATGCATTATATTGCCCCAATAACCGGGCATGGGTGGAAAAAAATTGCAAGAGCACGATTTCCATTCACATATGTTATAGAAAGTGTACCAGAACCACCTTTACTATTTCAAGCTCTTATAGAATTTGGGGAAAAATACGGTTTCGACGTTTCTGACGAAGAAAACTATCAAGTATGGAATATGGGAGTGTTCTTAGTATTAATTGCACCCATAGAAGCCGAAGAAACAATAAGACTAATTACGGAAAAACATGGAATAGAATTGTTCAAACTGGGTTATGTAGAAGAGGGAAAAAAGCAAATTTTAATCAAACCTAAAAATATCATATATCAAGCACAAGATTGAAGAACATCTCATTATACGAATTGATAGATGATTTTATCTTAATGCAATATAGATCGAACTGATATGATTTCTTTAGAAATAAATGGAGAATGCAGGGGCTATGCTTTATGCGAGATCGAAAAATATTAATGATTCCAGGGCCTTCTGAGGCTCATCCTGAAGTTTTAAATGTATTATCACAACCGGTTATACCCCATTATGGAAAAGAATGGGGGGAAATATATGAAGATACTTGTCAACAACTCAAAAAAATCTTTAACACAAAACAATCAGTTATTATTCTTGCTGGACCTGGAGGTTTAGGTTTAGAATTGTCCGTTGCAAACTTAATTGAACCAGGTGATAAGGCTATTGTGGTACATAATGGATTTTTTGGAGAACTGTACGGACGGGTAGTTGAATTATACGAAAGGATACCTATTGTCCAAACGAAAAATTATGGAGAAGCTGCTGACGTTAATTCAATAAAGAGAAAGTGTGAAGAAGAGGATATTAAAGCAATTTTCCTTGTTCATAATGAAACGTCAACAGCTGTTGTAAATCCAGTGAAAGAAATAGGTGAAATAGCAAAAAATAATGGGATATTGTATGCCGTTGATGCAATTTCATCCTTTGGAGGAATGGAACTTCGATGTGACGATTGGAACATTGATGTGTGTGTAGGCTATGCAAGTAAAGCACTAGGTAGTATTATGGGCGTTACCCCAGTAATGCTTAGTGAAAAAGCATGGGAAGTCGCGAAAAACAGAAAACATCCCATTAGAAGTAGGTATTTGAATCTCAATGTATGGGAGGAATACATTGAAGAATTGACAGAAATAGGGCATCCATTTCCAGATTCTGTGCCAACTTCTGTAGTGTTAGCACTTAGAAAAGCTATTGAAATAGCGCTAGAAGAAGGACTTGAGAATAGATATAAAAGACACGCAATTTCAGGTAAAGCAGTCCGCGAGGGAATTCGAGCACTTGGCTTAAAATGCTTGCCCAAAGAAGAAATCGCTTCTGATACCGTTACAGCTTTATTATTGCCAGAAGGAATTAGTGAAATCGATCTTAGACAATTTATTGAGGATAAGTTCAATATTATGGTTTCACTTATGAAAAGTCTAATTGGTCTTGAAGGTATTAGAATTGGACATATGGGCGTGACAGCGTCACAGTTTTATGTAATACCCACACTAGCAGCCTTAGAAAAAACCTTATCTATATTTGGGTTTAAAACAAAACCTGGATCTGCAGTAGCAGCAGCTATGGATGTTTATGGAAGGTACTCATAAAAGCAAAATCAAGAAGAAATCAAAAATATAGAAGTTTAAGCTATCACGAAGATTTCATTGTAAGTCACTTGTCTAGTATCAGTGGTATTCACCCAGCAAATTCTAAACTCTGAAGATCTGTTTAATGTACTCAGTTAAGTTCAAAATCTATTTGACACACTTCTGCTGGACGTAAGCTGATGCGTTTAACTTGAGGACTCTTACCAGTCACTAAATTTATAGCACCTCGTATTATTCCTCCTACTGGGCAGGCAGTATGTCCCTCAAGGTCATAACCACCAACTCGCCGTGGGCAAATAAGACATTTTTGAACTGCAATATGAGCTGAGTTGTTTTCAAAGGAAACTTCGAGATCCTCTGCAATTCGTACCTCATCAAGGATTTTTTCAATAACTTCACTCTTAGAAGAATTGGTGCTAATTTTCTTTTG
>JBHLOP010000041.1:0-11451 GCA_048940375.1 Promethearchaeota archaeon
TTGCTTATGGGAAAAGTGGAACGGCTTGCAAAAAAACTAAAAAATTTTTTAGCAACTGATGAAAACGTTCTTTATGTTGCGGATACCTCTCCTTTTAAGGATGCAATATATCCACCACAACTCATTGTAACGACACAGAGGCTTATTTTTCGTATTCCTAAGGCGATAGGACAGCAACTGGAAGATTTTCCATACAAATCAATAGTTAATATTCAAATAGATGAAGGTCTAATGTTTTCAAGCATCATCATTAAAACTCCAGGTGACGAAAGACGTGTCGAAGGACTGTCGAAAAAAGAAGCACAAGAAGTCATGAAATATGCAAGAGAGGCACAACAAGGTTAGTAATAGTGGATGATTATATTAGAAGACCTTGTATACCCTTTTGATTTTTTCATTTTAGTAACAAATACTCATAAGTCGGTAGTTTAATCAGCCTAAAGAACAAGGTAGCTGTTACAATAATTTCTATGAGTGTGAAATATGATGGAAGAATGGAAAACTGAAAATCCCCCTGCACTCACGTTTGATAAATTCATAAGAACGGCCAGATTATTGAGCCCCATGAAGAATTTCGAACTAGATGAACAAGAAATAGAATTCCGAAAGCATCCTTTATTGGATTATTGGTGTCGAATAAACTTAGGCAGGAGTCTACGCGTTAAGCAAGCACATGCACCTTCAGATTATGATGACACCATTCAAGAAGTGATCAAAAGAACACGTGAAAAATGTTTTTTCTGCCCTGAGAATCTAGAAACGACGACGCCAAAATTCCCCCCAGATATTACACCTGAAGGACGCTTAAGAAAAGGTAAGTTTGTGCTTCTTCCAAATTTATTCCCGTTTGCAGAACATCATGCTGTCGGAATTCTATCCGAAGACCATTTTCTTGGGTTAAACGAAATTACAAAGGAATTACTTGAAGATTGTTTTACGGTGAGTATTGATTACTTTAGGCGGGTATATGAATTGAACAATGAAATGAAATTCTGTTCAATAAACATGAACTACATGATGCCTGCCGGTGCTTCAATTGTACATCCGCATGTACAGATTACAAGCGATACAAAGGGATCGATAAAGTTACTAGAAATCCTTCATAAAAGCAAAGAATATCATGACGCACATAATACCAACTATTGGATGGATTTAGTAGAAACCGAGCAATGGTTAAAAGAAAGATATATTGGCAACAGCGGAGCAGTTTCTTTTCTTGCAAATTGGGCGCCAATAGGAAAAAATGAAGTTCTCGGTATCTTGAAGCGCCCAATATCTCATTTTCGCGCATTTGATGAAACCTTAATTAGCGACTTTTCAGAAGGGCTCTCAAAGATCTTTACAGGGTTATGGGAGAAAAGACATATTAGAAGCTTAAATCTTACGATCTATTCTGGTCCAATTGACGTTGATTTGAGTGATTATTTTAGAGTTCATGTAAAAATGATTTCCAGACCAATATTAAGACCATACTACACGAGCGATACAGCCTTCATGGAGAATTTTTACGCCGAACCGATCATAGAAACAGCCCCAGAAGATGTAGCAAGTGATTTACGAAGTAATTGGTGAATAAATGAATCAATCAATCTTAAAATCTAAGTTTATCGGCGCTTTGCTCGGCACTGCTGTTGGCGATGCAATTGGTATGCCTTTCGAAGGCTTGACTTCTCAAGAAGTCAATGTAAAATGTACTAAACCTATTGAAATGCAGGAAGGAAGGTTACCTAAAGGCAGTTACACTGATGATACAGAACTAGCGATTGGTATCGCTGAATCACTTATAACAAACAAAGGCCTCGTTAATAAAAATCACATACTTTATAGGTTTAAGGAGAATTTTAATAGAAAACGAGGTTATGGTTTTGGAACGATAAAAATCCTTCAAAAAAAAGCAAATGCTAAAACACTTTTCGGAACGGGTTCTTATGGAAATGGGGCTGCCATGCGTATTGCACCAATAAGTTTCGTTTATTATGATTCACCTACAAATCTTTCCAAAGCAGTTACCAAATGTAGTGAAATTACTCATGCACATGTCTTAGGAATAGAAGGTGCTCAAATTCAAGCAAACGCGATTGCTATCGCACTTAGATCCATCCCATCTACACATTCATTAGACACTACTAAATTTGTGAAAGAACTATTAGGCTTTGTTAAACAAGATATATACCAACAAAAACTTCACAAGATTTTAAGTCTTTTAAGTAAAAAAAGCGATCACCAGTTAGTTATTGGCGAATTAGGAAATGGCGTCGAAGCCTTTAATTCAGTTCCTTCAGCAGTTTTCTCATTTCTAACGAACTTGAATAGTTTTGAGGACGCAGTTACATATGCAGTTTGTTTAGGTAGAGATACTGATACGATTGCTGCAATGACAGGTGCAATTTCAGGTGCTTATTTAGGTGTTGAGGCAATTCCTAAAAGATGGATTGATTATTTAGAAAACAAGGACTATATTAAAGACCTAGCTGAACGCCTTTTCCAATTAAAATCAATTTAAAAAGAAAAAATAGAAAAATGAAGCCCCGAGTGGGATTTGAACCCACGACCAACAGCTTACGAGGCTGCCGCTCTACCAACTGAGCTCTCACTTCTCCGATACACTATCCAGAGATACCGAGGCATGTACCGGGGCGTGATACATCTACGCTTTAAGTGAGTGTATTTTCTATTTTAAAATAAAAAAATTTTCATCGCAAAGAATCTGATGAAAAATAATAATGGAATGAATCTATGTTACAGGCAATGGCTGCTGTATATTTTATTTTCATTCATTGTTTGAGGCGCTTTCTTCTTCCTAGGGCGTTTATTATAACCATCTCTTTCGAACTTTAAGCGCTTAATCTTTGGTACTTCTAGTCTTTCTATAGGCAAATCATGAATCATTATTCTTTGAAATGAATCAAAGTCTCTCTCTGATAATAGCGAAACCGCCTCGCCTTCGGCTCCCGCTCTTGCTGTTCTTCCAATTCTATTTATATAGTCTTCTGGGTTTTTGGGAATATCATAGTTTACAATATGGCTGACATCGTCAATGTCTAGACCCCTGCCCGCGACATCTGTTGCAACTAACACCTTAAATCTTCCAGCGTGAAAGTCTCTAATCACGCTGTTTCTTCTTGCTTGACTAAGTCCTCCGTGTAATGCTGAAACCTTTCTGGAGAGACCATTATTCTGTAGATTTTTGGTTATAAGGTCAACTTCACGTCTTGTATTACAAAATACAATAGCTTTGTCTTTTCCTGTTTGTTTTAAAAGATGAACAAGCAATGAAAACTTCTGTCGAAAGTCTAATTCATAGTAATATTGTTTCAACAAGGTATCACTGACATGTGTTTCTGTCTGAACGAATTCCAAATCTTTTGAAAATCTGTTAGCAAGTTTGAGAATATCGTTCGATAGTGTTGCGCCAAAGAAGAGCATTTGCTTTTCTTCTGGCAATGCACGAATTGCAGTCTCTACATCATCAATGAATCCCATATCTAACATACGGTCTATTTCATCAAGCACAAATATTCTAACATTTCTTAAGTTAAGAGTTTCTCGCCTTATATGGTCAAGGATTCGTCCGGGTGTTCCCACGACGATGTGAGCCTTCCTTAATTTTCTAATCTGGGGCTCTAACGATACACCGCCGTAGATGCAAGCTACATTTACTCGTATAAATCTTGAAAACTTCACAAATTCTTCAGCAATTTGTTGAGCTAATTCTCTGGTTGGTGATAAAACCAAAGCCTGAGGTTGGCTAATTTTTTCTTCGATTTTTTCTAATATAGGAACTGCGAATGCAGCTGTTTTACCAGAACCAGTTTTTGATTGTCCAATCACATCAAAACCCTTTTGGATTAGTGGGATCGCCTCTATCTGAATTTCAGTTGGTTCTTCAAGCCCATAGATACTAAGGGCTTCTACAATTTTTGATTGTATATTTAAATCGCTAAATTTCATAAATAACAGCTCTATGTATAATCACATTTAATTTCGTGATTTTATATGGTAAGAAAAGCAGTCTTTTAAGAACTCGTTTGGCTCTTGTGATAGCCTTTCTTTAATCTCTGAAAAGTAGGGGATTTTTCCTAAAACTTTTCTTGAATATTTAAACCAAAGACGTTCTCTTTTAAAAAACTTTTCTTCACTACAAGATTTTTTTTCCCTTAAAATGAAAAATTAAGTCTTGAATTTTTCTTTGAAATAGGAACAAGACACTTATAAGAATTCCAATTAGATACAGGATTAAGCCGATATAAAATTGCTGAATTACCGTCGAATCTGAAGCACCATCCCACTGAACTTCTATATTGCCATCTTTATAGTCATTAATACGATATATACGAATATCTGATTGCTTATAAACCTCCACGAATAGGTTTTTCAAACTATCGAATTTTTCTAATCCATTTGTTGAATATACCGCGTTTTCCATTCTGCCAACATAGACATATCCGATATCGTATTTTTGAATGATTTCCTTAATTTGATTTTGATCTAAAGTTGTATAAAATGCATCAACATCATTTATTCGGTCATTGACATCCATCTTATACTGGGACATGAACCTTGGATTCGCAAAAACAATTTGTCTATCGGCGAAAACAGCGATTTCATAGAAGTCATAATTACAAATAAATATTGCATCATTTTCGGTATTTTCTTGTATCCATTGCATTGCATTGATTTCGTCATGTGACACGTAAAAATCTGGCGTCGAATAGTACACAGACATAAGTCCGGTGAGAATCGAACTCAAAGCGAGCAATGTTATGATGACAACTCCTATTGTACTTTTTGTGATATTTGGAGAAGGATTTAACAGGGTTAGGCGGCTCTGAATTTCCTGTATAAAAACAACAAATCCCTTGCCTGCCAGTATTCCCATAGGAACTAACATGAAGTCTATAAAGCGTAAAATATCCCAACCTTGTCCATATGGATCTTGGATGAAGAATAAATTTGCAGCAATGAAGATTGAGATTATCCACACGAATAAGAGTATATCAAAATCTTTCCGTTTTTTAAAACTGATGAAAAAGCCAATTAATGTGAAAAAGCCCATTATTCCAATTATTCGAGGTATATGAATCACAGAAACCCACGTATATATCTGAAACGGCTGAAGAATTATACTGGGTGAGAGTACAGTAAGTGGTAAAAGTATTACTGACCCAATTACAAAGCTAATACCTGCTATGATCAAAATCGCGAAAAAGGGAAAAAGTTGGCTTTTCTCTGTAGGTCTTTCTAGCAGAATCTTTGCTATAAACAAACCTCCCATAATAGTACATATTGCGATAAATGTGAGTCCATGGGTCAGTGCTGTATTACCTAGAAGAAATCCTGTGATGCCTACGTATCTTATGTCGCGGTATTTTAAAGAGATTTGTAGAAAATAAAGTACAGCAATCATAAGAACAAATCCGACTGATTGTGGCTGTGGAGTAAAAAAATATTCGATTAGTGGAAAGACATTCCCATGCCAATGGCCGCCAAAATATCCTCTATTAAGGACAATAAGCGCAATCGGATCATTTGAACTTGAATTAAATATAAGATCTCTGATAAAACGAACCCAGCCTAGTTCATTAGAAAGTGTACAGAAAAAAACTGCTGAAAGTGCAATTTTTTCGTTATGAAAGCCACGAAGAACAAAAAAGAAGCAACTTAGTGCAAAAAGAAGTGTGTGGATTGTCGGGAGAATACGGAAGAGTTGTAAGATAGGGATATCTGAAACAAGTGAAGTTACAGCAAATTGCAGGTGATAAAACCAGGTATAGACAACAAAACTAGCTCCAGCAAAATAAGGATTCCCGGGTGGAATCCCACTCAAAATCTCTTCAGAAAGTGAAATATGCCAAAATACATCTCGTCTGTACCACGGGGCTTGAAATGTATACCCACTATCAGATGGAGTTCCAATTAGCAGATGTGGTATTCCTACAAGAAGTAATAGAATAGAAATAAACAAGGCAAGAAGAATTTTGCTTGTCCAACTAAATACAAATTCTTCGTTGATTTCTTGACCTGTCTTATTTAATTTTGCAAATATGATACCAAATAGTGATAGAATTGACAAAGTTAATGTAATAGGGAGTACACTAAAAGAAAGTAGACCTACAAGAAACCCTACAGTACAAGAAATGGGGATACTCAAGATCATTGAAAAGGTAAATTTCTCTAGAAGATTTTGCCTTCTTCCCAGCAAAGATGCGTACAGCGAATAGCCTGGAAAAAAGAGAACTAATGTGCTACCTAAAAAGGCACGGAAAATAGGAATATTTGCAGCAACTGAAATAACAGCAAGAATTATTGCAAGCATGTCCCAGTAATTCAAAAATAAATGGCGGACATTATCTTTAAAAAAAGGGGATACCATTTTCGGAAAGTCACACCTGAATTCATTTATGGATGTAGTGAATCATTTATCTTATAAATCGCAACGTTTGCTCTTTGAATAAATGAATTATACATGAGGTTAAAATAGTGCAAAAACAGGGCAAAATCTCGGTGATCATCCCTACTAAGGACGAAGCAGAAAATATGATGCCGCTTGCCCTAGCACTTCACAAAGCGCTTCAGCAATTTGATTTTGACGTCATTATTATTGATGATAGCCCTTCCAATAAGACAGTCGAAGCTGCAAAAAGGGCATACGATCTTCTTGGCCTACCTGTTAACGTAAATCATCGTAAAAAGTCTGGAAAAGGTTCTGCACTCAGAGATGGGTTCCGTTATGTCACTTATAGTGACTATATTGCAATTATTGATGCAGATCTTCAATACCCACCCCGTAGAATTCCTGAGATGCTTAATTTTTTAATTACGAAAAATCTAGACATTGTGATCGCAAATCGAATACGACAGGATCCTCCATATCGTCGAATTCTTGGGATGTTTTTCAATCTTCTTCTCAGATTATTGTTTAATCTTCGATGGGACACACAGGCTGGCCTAAAAGTGATGCGAAGAGAAGTTACAGAGACTATCGATTATGTTACGGATGGCTGGGCATGGGATGTTGAATTCTTGGTTAGAGCCGTACAGAAAGGATATGCAATTGATGAATATCCAGTTGAATTCCTTCAACGTAAAAAAGGAAAAACAAAAATTAATCCACTGACAAGCACACTTTCTATGTTTTTTGCACTCCTTAAAATCCGACAAATATTGTGAACTCGTTTAATCTGGACTAATTTTTGGTTTAAAATCATAGTTGATTATTTTGCGTGAGATCGATATCTGACTCAGATGATACCAAAGTAAAAGAGGTTTCTATCCAAAAAGACTATTCAAGGGTGTGGAAGATGACGATCTACATGGAAGAGCGATTAGAGCACATATTATGTAAATTTTGCAATAAACCGACTGCAATGTATGTTTGTTTGGAATGTAATTCGCTTTTTTGCGAGACTTGTGCTCATATGGAGGTAAGCAACTATTATTTCTGTAGCGTGTGCTTTTCGAGTGACATTCGTAAACTGAGAAGGATCAATAAAGACATAACTAAATTGTTTTGTGGGAACTGCGGATCATCAAAAATCAAAGAAGGGAAACAAAAATTAGAGTTGTGCCCCGCTTGTGAGTCAAAAAAATATGAACATATTTATACACACCAACGTAACCTATTCATGAAGTATCGTGAATTCTGTGAAAAATTGAATCTTGCATTAGAGGAATCCCAGAGATTTGTAAAAAGCCTGGGAGAATATAGAGACCTTGTATTGAAGTTACGCAGTCAGGGTTATTTTACATTCCCCCTTCTTGAAAAAACCCTTCTTGAAGCGTATTCTTCCTTTGACAATATAGAAAAGCAACTTATTGAGCGAGAAAGCCTATATTTGAGTGCTTTAAGACGATATATGATGGATTTCTTGAATAAGAAGCAAATTCAGCCCTATCTATTCAAGAATTATAAGGAAAAATTAGAAAGAATTGATGAAGCATATACAGTCTACAAAACTGGTGTTGATAGACTATTTGACGGTTTTGAGAACTCATTCGAAGAAATTGAAAGCACATTGAAGTGTATTGAAGAGAATAAAGAGCAGTTTGAAGAACGGAAAGAGGTGCTTAGGCTAGGATTGAAAGAAAAGCCGCTATGTAATCTTCCTGACATTACTTGTAAATTAAATAGATCGTCTTTTCCAATAAAAACAGGTCGTGGACAGCTTTTCTTTACGAATTATCGCCTGATTTTTACTGCAAACAAAGGATTAGTGTCTAAAAATCCAGTAAAATTATTTGAACTACCTCTTTCAAAAATCATCGGTTGTTCAATACATGAAAGAAAATTTTCTAAAAAACTTCTTCTCAAAACAACGAAAGGCTTAATCAGTTTTTCTGGGGACATGAATTCTTTGAAAGAATTTGTACAACATATAAAATGTATGAAAGAATGGGCGCAAAATTGTGCAAAAGAAGATATTATAGAGGATTTAAAGCGCTGTACGATCACTTTATCTGAAATCAAACGCAAAACGGATAGGGATATTCAAGAATTGCTGGAAAATAAGCACACAAAGATGTTCGATGTCGGACTAAGACCAAGACTTAGATTTCGTGATAGAATCCATGGAGTGATAAGTCCTATAGGTCCTATAGGTCCTATAGGTCCTAGTTTACATCCCCGGGTAGGACCAGTACCCCCTCATGTGGCAAAAGAGATCGAACGATTAGAACGTGAAATACATTCAATAGAGAAAACCATCGAACTGCTGGACACAAAATTCAAATCAGGAGGAATCCCTAAAGAATATTATCTACAAAAGTATCGCACGTTAACGGCAGAACTATATCAGCTTAAAACACAACTCGATGAATTGAACGGTGAAAAACGGTAAAAACATCTAACCTTACCTTAGAAACTGTTTTTCCCTTTTTTCTTATAAAATAAGAAATTTAAAAGAAAGCGTACTATATTCTATATTTGAGTTTACCCGCCAAGTTCGCGTTCCAGTTCCTTTCGCAGTTTTTCTAGTTCTTTTGTGTCTGCCTTTTTCTTTTCTGGTTTTTCGGTTTCAGGGACTGGTTTTATATCAATCGGGGATGTGATATCAGGCAGTTCCGTTTCTGATTCAATGGAAAGTTCGCCCATGAGTGCTTCCATTTCTGCATCAAGTCCAGACTCTTCTTCAAAGTCTAATTCGCTTTCTGCGAAACTTGTATCACCTAGGATCTCATCAGTCATTGAGATGCGTTCTATTCCTTCCTGACTGCGAAGCATAGTTTTCTCTATCCTCTCTGGTGAGGCTGCCTTAAGCGCATCTTGTATGGCGACATCAGCTTCTTCCATTGCATTTGCAACATCAATATTAGAACCTGCAGTCTCAAGAGCAGAAATAGTCCGTTGTAGGTTGAATACCTTATTGTAAGTCAAATTCATTTGCTTCAAATAGAGTTGACGACGCATAAGTGCTTGTTTAGCAGCAACTTTGTTTCCTGCTTTTAAGAACTCTTTCGCCATGACTCTTTGTTCGTCAGATTGACGTTTATACTTGGTAGCTGTCACATTTAGTTTATTTATCGTACGACGAAGGACCGCTACGGTTTTTTGAGGGGTAACCTTTTTTTTCCCAAATAACTTTTCTAAGAACTTTGGCAATCAATTTCACCTCATCTAGACGATGAAGTATGAGACAAAGGATTATTCTTTGATATCCCGCTATACTCATTAATGATTGTGCTTTCAAGTTATAAATCTCTTTTCTTATTTCGTGCGCGCACAAATATCAATTACATGTAGCGAGCAAGAAACCCCACTACTTTAGCTGTGGGAGTATATCAGATGTACAGTTTGTTACGTTCTTCTATCCGTTCTGCTATCCATTTACTGAATTGAGCAAGTGTAGGATCTTCTTTTTTTTCTGCGTAGATTAATTCCGCAGAGGCTACTATGGAGGCAATAATATGTGCTTTGTTTGCATCAGGTAGCTGTGGTATCTGTTCTAATTCTTGCTTGACGCGTTTTTCAAAATCATCTATTGTGAGTAATCCCTCCATAACAAGTCGAAAGCCAGTAAGGGTATTTTCCTTGATTTTTTCTAGGTCAATTTCCAAATTGAGACCTTGAAGAAATGCTAATGTAACATTGACAGTCTCAGCATAGCATTCAAAAATAAGGAGCGGATCGTCCAGACGCTCTTGTGTTTGTGACAATGGGATTTCTGCTGGAATCTTTGTTTTTAATGCATGTGCAATTTTTAATTTTCCAAGCTCTCGAATCGTATCTAGAAACGGAAGGATAAAAGAAAGTACTAGAGGTGTAAAATCAATATTGTTTTCTTCAAGAAGTAATTCGATCGAATCGTGGGCCTCTTCAAACGTAATTTCCTCAGTAATATACGCCTTAAAGATTTCAATAATAAATGCTCGAATATGAAGGGCTAATTCATAATTTCTGAGACGCAAGGTAAGTAAAGTAAATACGGTTTCCATCAACGCTCTGTCAAAAAATGTGATTAGAATCCATTCTGCAGTTAATCCTTTAATATCCTCTATACGTTCTTTAATATCTGTATCTATCTCCACTTCTTTCCTAAATTGCTTTGTAAATGTGGTTAATGAATTAACAATGAATTGCTGAAGGGCATCGTCAATATCAACTGTATCGAATGTAGGTTTCATAAATGAAAATATATCTTCCTCTGTAACTGATGCAATTAACGCATTTTTAAAAGATATGAGTAATTTTTCGTGCAGTAAATTTCTTTTCGTAGGGGTTAGAGTTAAAACGAGTCTTTCAATTATAGACCAGAAGACAAATTTAAAGAAATCATTTAAGAGGTCTTCATTTTCATTTAAGAGATTGTTAGGCAAATTCATTCCCTCTTCTTTTTCAAGAAAAGACATGATAATTTATGCTTTCCAAAATCGTTAAAAAAATCTCATAAAATGGCCTGTGATAAATAGAGAGCTCAACCTTTTCAAAGAAAAAGTCAAGCTTCTATAAAATATACATTAATCTCTGTATCGTACTCATTTTGAATCTAGTGTTAATAAAAGAATACAGCGTTGATGGAAGTGAAAGATTAATCAATCTTCTTTTAGTTTTTCAATTTCTTTTTGTAGTTCTTTTGATCTAATATCTGGAGAAGGTAGTCCTGTTTCGGCATGTACACTCCTTTCAGCACCAAGTTCTACCATTATCTTATCGACCTCAGTATCCTCGACATCAGCTGCCATTGTGCCTTCAAGTCCATCTTCCATCACTTCAGATGTAATATCGGCCTCACCGAGCACGCCTTCAAGTTCATTGATGGTTTGTCCAAGTTCAGGCGCTTTAATTTGTGCATTAACCATACGTAATGACCTAATAACCCATTTGAGATCTTTTCCCAAATCACCAACTGCTTGGGCACGTTCTAACTTAAATTGAAGACCATTGATCCTGCTCTGTAATTGACTGTAGCCCATGGCCCATCGTCGATAGCGTGCAGCATCGGTTGCATACATCCT
>JBHLOP010000042.1:0-11386 GCA_048940375.1 Promethearchaeota archaeon
AAGTTGAATGGCTTCCTGAATCATTCATCTCCCAGCGGAGCATGTCAAACAGGCTCTACGGACAGTCCCTGCCCTGAACTTGATGATATTGTAAGAACTGGCGAGTGTGACCTCAACTCAATTCTACCTACACTTTATATGCACAGACCTATTTAAAGATTGGAGATCGTTGTGAAAGTGAACACACGCATTTCATCCCCTCAACTAGTTGGGGGGGTCTTCTTGCGAGGCACCTATAAATCTATAAGCTGACGACTGTTGGGGACGAAAAATCTGTACAAAAAGGTTTTATAAAAGTTAATTTTTATCCCATTTTCAAATCAGAAAATTATAATTAAAACGTTAAAATTCGTTAACAAATAGAGGAAATTTCAAATATTCACACAAAACACGGATTATAAAAAAGAGGTGAAATATGATGGGCGATGATAAAGATAAAGATAAGAAGAAAGAGAAATCTTATATAATCTATTTAATTGATACCGATAAATTCGCCAGTCCGTTTGATATAAACATGTCCGTAGATTCTGGATATGACCAAGTACACTGTTTTTCAAATGTTGAACCAGAGGATGTAAAAAACCTTGTTCAAGATGCAATATTCAGTCGTGGAGTAAAAGGCTGTAAATATACAGCGCTATTTATTGGAGGTAGTGACCTTCCTAAAGTTCTGCAAGTACTTGAAGAAGCAAAGAAGGCAATGGTTCCCCCATTTGAGGTTCCTATTATGATTGATCCCAGAGGAGCGTATACTACCGCTGCTGCGGCCGTTGCAAAAACAGAAGAAGTTTTAATGGAGATGGGTGGTTTTGAAGGCAAAAATGTCACTATTTTAGCAGGAACAGGACCTGTAGGGCAAGTTGCTGCAATCTTATCTGCAAAAAGTGGCGGGAATCCTTTAATCACATCCCGAAAGTTTGATAGAGCAAAAAGCATTGCCGAAAGACTAAGTCAGGAATATCAAATTAATGTGAGATATGCTCAAGGCGCAAATCCGGAAGAAATCTATGAAGCATCAAAAGATGCTGACGCGATTATTGCAGCGGGAAAAGCAGGATACCAACTCATATCAAAAGCGACTTTAGAACGTTTAGATCGCTGTAAGGTTGCTGCCGATATTAATGCAGTTCCACCACTTGGAGTAGAAGGACTTGGTTCATTAGATGACAAACAAGAGTTCATGCCAGGCAAAGTAGGCATAGGCGCCTTAGCAATCGGAGATTTAAAACTGAAGTCAGAAAAGAAAGCATTGAAGAATATCAAAGGGACCACAGGCGTTTTTAGTTTTGAGGAAGCATATGACATCTCAAAGGAATTACTTGCAAAGAAAAAGAAAAAAATGCAGTAGTTACTTTCAACTCTTTTTTCTTATTATTTCATTACTATTGAGTTTAAATTAAACTGGACACCTCAGGTTCATAAAGTTTATATTTTTAAATTTAAAAGACTTTAGCATTCAATACGGCGTGATATTAATGTATGCGGATAATCATTGTCATCTCCATGAATTTGAAGACCTCTTGGAAGTTTTACTTAGAGCAAAAACTGCTAATGTAGACTATATAATAGGTGTATCAATGGACATTCCTTCTTACTTTAAGACAACAGAAATTGCAAAACAACATAAAAACGTGATCCCCGCGATCGGTATTCACCCTTGGAATGCTCCAAAGTGCATTGATGATACTGATAAGGTCAGAAAACTGCTCCCTCATCAAGGGGTCATGGGAGAAATAGGGTTAGATCATCACTTCATTGACAACCAAGATGAATGGGATCCTCAACTTAGAGTTTTTGAAAGTTTATTGGAAATAGCTGAAGAAAAAGAAGCAAGTGTGATTATCCATTCAAAAGGTGCAGAAAGTGAAACTATTAACATCCTAGAGACATTCAATATAAAAAATGTGATATTTCATTGGTATACAGGCCCAGAAAATCTCCTTTCAGTGATAATTGATAAAGGCTACTTCATGAGTTTTACGCCAGCGCTTCATTATTCACCAAAATTACAGAATTTTGTGAAATGTATTGATACCTCGCGTATATTAACCGAAAGTGATGGGCCAGTAGCCTATAGAAAAAAAAGAGGAGAACCTGCAGACGTAGTAGACCTTGTAGATAAGATCGCACAGTTGAAAAGTCAAGATAAAGTGGAAATACAAAGAACCGTATTCAATAACTTTATACAGATTTTTCAAGGTTCTTGATTAATTGGGAAATTTTAATACTTCTCAAGGGAGAAAACATACCTATATAAGAACTCATAAAAATATGAAGATTATAAAAACGACTTAACTAAATTCATGGAGGCTTCATAATGGTGAAATTTGTTAAATGTGGAGGCTGTGGAATCGAATTTGATGAAGAAGAATGCGTTTTTGCAACTGAAATAAAAGTAATTGATGGGAAAGAATACAAGTTTTGTTGCGAACACTGTGCAGAGTCATATGAAAGTGATAAAGAAAAATAAGGTACTTTTTCAAAAGCAAAGCAAGTTTAACTTATTATCTTCGTTCAAGAATAGATCTACCAGACTGATTTAGCGTATAACCGTATTTTTCAGAGCTAAATTGTAATGAACCCAAAAAATGCGGTTGCACTTCATTTTTAAAGAGGGGAAGTAGTTGAAGGATTTAGAAGAAAAAGACAGAATCAAGGAAATTTTAAGATTATTGAAGAAAGAATATCCAAAACCAAAGATTGCATTAAACTTCTCAAATCCTCTTGAATTATTAGTTGCAACTATTCTTTCTGCCCAAGCTACAGATGTGAAAGTAAATGAAGTCACAAAAGATTTGTTTAAAATGTATAAAACGCCACGCGACTATGCTGAGGCAGATCGTACCGCGCTTGAAAATGATATACGCCCCACGGGATTTTACAGGAACAAAGCCAAATTTCTCCAAGAGGCATGTAAACTCATCGTAGAAAAGTATGATTCGAGAGTTCCTGATACGATGGAAGGACTGATTTCACTTCCTGGTGTAGCTCGAAAAACAGCTAATATTGTGATAGCTAATGCTTTTGGAAAAATTGAAGGAATTGCAGTCGATACACATGTAAAGAGGCTTTCGCAAAGGTTGGGACTGACGAAAAACAAAAATCCCGACAAGATAGAACGAGATTTGATGGCAATTATTCCAAAAAAAGATTGGTTTCAATTCACATACATGATCATAGACCATGGAAGAAAGATTTGTCATGCAAAAAAACCAGAGCATGCTAAATGTATTGTGCGAGAATTATGTCCCTCCGCAAATATTTAGTTTATAGGAACGTACTTGCAGGGATAAGGGGATAGGAATGACACTGGATAAGTATCTAGAAGAAGAAGGGGTCAAAAAAAAGACCCCAAAACCATTAGATAAATACCTAGAGAAAAGAGATTTTAAGAAGACTTCAGAACCATCACCTAAACCTGTTGAAAAAAGGGACACTGATAAACCAATTTATGTAATTCAAAAGCATGGTGCAAGCCATTTGCATTACGATTTACGTTTTGAATTTGACGGTGTATTGAAAAGCTGGGCAATCCCAAAAGAACCACCTATGAAAACAGGGGTTAAAAGACTCGCTGTTCAAACTGAAGATCATCCAATAGAGTATGCGACTTTTGAAGGAATCATCCCCGAAGGCGAATATGGAGCTGGCAACGTTGAGATATGGGATAGTGGAAGTTTTAAGTTAATAAAGAGAACTGATTCAAAGATAGAGGTTAATATTAGTGGAGACAAGCTTACAGGTGGATATGTTCTTATTAAACTGAAGCCAAGGAAAGACGAAAAAAGAGATGTGAATTGGCTTTTCTTTAAGATGAAAGGAAAATAGATTCATCATAAATTTCTTGAAAAGAAGATGTGATGGTGGGCCCGGTGGGATTCGAACCCACGACTTCTCGTCACATCTCGCATTATGGGGACATGATCTCACGGTTATCAGCCGTGCGCTCTAACCAAGCTTCGCCTCTTCGCACTAATAATATGTTACGAAGATTGAGCCACGGGCCCATTTTTTAGTATCTTAAGTGTACGTTTTTGGATAGACGTATAAATAAGACTTAAGATTTTTCATTTTTTTGAGATTTTTAAACTTTTGGTTGGAGAGTTATTGATAATATATGGATGCTAATTCATGCCTAGATATCCTTTTTCAATTGTATTCGAATAATAAAGCACTTTAAGTAGAGATTGCCCATTATTTTAATAGAAATATAAAAATTGAGTAAGAAATTTTATTACCTTTGCTAATTTTGTTTTTAAGAAAAAAAGTATAAATATACAATGCTATTGTATAACACAATTATAATCGTACTTAATTTGGATAAATACGATTTTGGAAATGAATTAGGAGGGAGGAAAAACAGTGTCTAAACTTTTTGAAAGTTCAAAAATTAAAACAATGACACTTCCAAACCGGTTCGTACGTTCTGCAACATGGGAAGGAATTGCTAATCCAGATAATACTGTTACCCCAAAACTCATTGATCGGATGGTGGAACTCGCCAAAGGCGGCGTAGGACTAATAATCACAGGCTATGCTACTGTACGTAAGGATGGTACTTCCGTGCCTTGGCAATTAGGAAACTATGCTGACGACCACTTACCAGGCCTCACCGAGATGACCGGAGCCGTACATAAAGCGGGAGGAAAAATTGTTAATCAAATCGCCCATGGAGGCATTTTTATCATTCCCGATCTTGCTGGAGCACAACCAATGGGACCATCTGTCATTGAAGGTCCAGAAGGACCAATATGCAGGGAAATGACAAAGGATGATATTCGTGAAATCGTTATCGCTTTCGGACAGGCGGCTGCTAGAGCTAAAAAAGCTGGTTTTGATGGAGTTCAATTCCATGCAGCCCACGGTTACGGACTGAGTCAGTGGCTTTCCCCGTTTTTCAACAAGAGAACAGATGAGTATGGCGGACCCCTTGAAAATCGAGCAAGAATTGTCTTAGAAACTTATCAAAGCATAAGAGACGCGGTAGGAGAACAATTTCCTGTTCTGACAAAAATTAACGCTACTGATATGCTCGACGGTGGCATAAGCACCAATGACATGCTTCAAGTAGCTACAATGCTCGAAGAAGCTGGAATAGATGCTATAGAAATGAGTGGCGGAACCATTAAGGCAGTACTAGAAGGAAAACCCAATGAATCCTTCTCAAGAACACAAAAGGAAGAAGTCTACTATCGAGAAGAAGCTAAACGCCTTAAGGAAAAGATTGGCGTTCCGCTGATACTTGTAGGAGGAATCCGATCTTATGAGGTTGCTGAACAATTGGTAGACGAGGGAATTGCTGACTACATTGCTCTTTGCCGTCCACTGATTCGTGAACCTGATCTCATCAATCGATGGAAGGCAGGAGATACCAGGAAATCGGAATGCATTTCGGACAACAAGTGCATGGGGGCTGCAGTAGAAGGAAAGGGAGCTTATTGCATTCATGTATAGTGAATCTCTAGAGAAATGATTCTAATCGATGGGAAAAAACAGTCAGATCAACGAATAAGTTGGTTTTAGTGAGTCATAAAGCACACAGCCTCTCTACATTTTTTTTGTTCAATGAGCCTCCTTCACGAACTCGATCGACGTCTATATGGAACAAAACTACTTCTAATATGTATACTCCGAGACAGAAGGAAATAAATCAATGGTGGAGTGACATCAAAAGCCAAACTTCGTCGGTATTATTAACTCTCAATATTTTTTTGGAGGCCTGGGTGTCTATCCCCCTCCAATATTTTTGTAAATTTACAGAAACAAGAGATGAGAAATTGTATAAATTTATTAAGAAATAAGAAGAGGGAATGGCTGTTTTTTGAGAAGTTTAAAGTTATAAAAATATAAAGTAACTATTCTAGCAACTATCCTTAAGATATTCGCAAATATATATTTATTCTTTTTGCAGAGAATTTTTATCGGAGTATTGGAATAATAATATGAGATGTAATGCTTGTTTGCTTTATGTCTTAAATCTTAAACATAATAAAAATCGTCTCGTATTGAGGTTGGTGAAGAAAAAATGGGCAAAGGAAAAGTCGTAGGAGGCATCATAGCAGTAATTGTAATTGCAGTAGCTGTGATATTTGCCTTAGAATACTTTCAAATATTTTCCGTTCCAGTCTTAGGACCTGCATTGGGAAATCTTTTACCTTAATGAATAAGTCTCCAATAATACTCTCTTATTTAATAGAGACAGGACATTCACTCTGAGTGAGTGTCCTCCATATTGTATTAGCTATCACGCTAGATCACAAAATTCATTTTTTTGTTTTTTAAAATCCTGTAAAGTCTCATTTTTCACCATTAAGCAGTGGGTGAGATTTGACTTTTTCTTGTCAAGAAACTTTGGTGTCGAACCTTTGAGTTGCGTTAAATAAAAATTTCACGTAAGTGAAAATGGCTTTTCATAAAATATGAAAACTCTAAGGAAAACGCCCAATATATATTTTAACTCTGTTTTCTTGCGATTTCTTTTCAATCTTAGAATATCTAAAAAAAGATGAGTATTACTCAATAGTGACTTGTTTTGCAGTGTATTAGGCATCTGAAAAATATAATAATGAGAATGGTACATATACACATTTTAATACGAAGCAAGCATAAAATATTGCTTTCGAATTGGGAGAAGGAAAGATTCCGGTAGTTTTTGTTAGATCTGGGGTATTTCCTTCATTGCGCCGAGGAGGGGCGCTCTATAAGTACCCAATTTCGAGGGAGAGGAGGGTAATTACTGAAGAGATTGCAGTTCCACCTGAAGTCAAACGTGAAATGGGGCTATCTACATTATGGTCGTTTTATCTCGCAGATCAAGCAATAATAGCAGATCTTCTTGGTTGGGAAAAGTGGTTGGCTGGTTTTAAGCCTTCAGCAGAGGCATTTGCCGGACAGGGCACTAAAGCCATTATCGAGAACTTTAAGATTCCTGGAAACGACTGCACAACTGTGGCAAAAGCCCATCATATTATGGTAGACGCAATAGGATGCGAACCAGAAATTATTGAGATGATGCCTGAGAAAGCAGTTGTTCACGAGAAGAGATGTTTTGTCACTGAACTGGCACCTGGCATATTTCCTAAAATTTTAGAAGTCCCGGTTGAAACGCATTATTGCACTTACTGTGACGAGGCCATAGGTAAGTCTGTGAATCCGAAGATCACCTTTAGACACAAGAGAGAGACGATTTGCTCGGGTGGAAAAATTTGTGAACACATCTGGGAGCTAAAAGAGTAGACAGAGTAGTTCCTAAAACATACCTTCCCTTTTTTGAAAAAACTCATGCGCCGAGGAGGGGCGCTCTACAAATACCCAGGTTAAAGGAGAGGAGGAGAAAGATGTCTGAAGAAATAATAAAGAAGATTTCAACTGAAGAGAGATTGGCTTGGACTGCTAGAACTCATATGGCAACCCTTGTGATAAGGGGAGAAACTATATTTGCTCCGCTTATAGGTGCTGAGAAGTATAAAGAAATAAATACAGAGGTTTATGGCGAAGGTGGTAAGATAATGTATCCAATGGTAAAAGATGCTTTCAATATACCTGTAGAAGATGCAATAGGTGCCGCTAATTTAGTTGACGTTGTTTCAAATGTTGCGATGAGTACTGAGTTTGAATCTGAAAGAGTTGAAGAATCTCCTGAAAGAACTGTGGTAAGAACAACTAAGTGCCCATGGATGGAGTTGTATAAAGAGTACAACGTAGATCCTAAGTATATCCCTTGCTATGAAGGACATCAAGCATGGAGTGAAAGGGGACTCAAGGCAATTAATCCTAAGCTTACTTTCAAGATGGTAAAGGGAATGCCAAAAGGTGACCCATACTGCGAATATGTCTATGAGTTTAAAAAATAATTATTCGCGTGTAATTGGTCCAAGATGTTTTTTAAATCTAAGCGCCGAGGAGGGGCGCTCTACAAATACCCAGTTAAGGGAGTGGATGGAAAATGTATGCAGAGATATTAAGCAAGATTCCTGCCGAAAAACGTTGGGCAATTGCAGGACAGACTTTCACAGCAGCCTATACAGCCATAATACAATTACTTGGGCCTGTCGTGGGTAGGGAAAAACTTATAGAACTAAATAATTTAGTTTATGGTCCAGGTGCTAAGATGACATTTCCAGGGATTAAAGAATCACTCAATATATCCACAGATGATGCAATAGGAGTGAATCAATTAGCTGGAGTTGTTGCATATTTACAGATGGGGCCTGAATTCGAATTTGAAGTAGTCGAAGAAACACCAAAACGAGTAGTAGCCAGAACTACAAAGTGTCCGTGGTGGGATAGATACGTAGAACAGAATGGAGATCCCGATTATATGATTTGTCCCGAAGGCCATACGCAATGGGGTGAAGAAGGGTGTAAATCGGTTAATCCAAATTGTACTTTCAAGATGACAAAGACATTTGCATGGGGAGATCCATACTGTGAGTATATCTGGGAAATTAAATAATACATTTGAAGTTTAGCTCTATGCACTCAAAAACACAAAACTCTCTATCCTTTTTTCAGATCTGAAGAATTAAAAAAAAGATGGAAAAACAAATCGTTTCTATAGATGATATTGAAAGTTAGGGTATCAAATAACACTCTTCCCCTTTTTTTAAAAACAAATCTTACGAAAACATCATCTCTAAACGATCATATGCGAATTTGGTTTCCCATATATCGCTACCGTTTCTAATGAAGCACTTGAAGCTCAATTTCTGAAACGCTGCTACCTCCCGCCACAGTTTCATTTGTGGGCAATCATTGCCACATTGCTCATGTGCCTTATAACACAAGATCTGAAATGTACCATTTTCTGTTCGATATTTCCTTATCGGTTCCTTCTCTGACATCAAGTTCACCTCCATTTGTTTCGCCATCGCAGTTCATTCTTCCTTTTAACTTCCAGTCATCCAGTTTCAGATTCCCTTCGACCAGAACGCTTTGTTATTACTCGCTTTCATTTGTGTTAGTATAATCTTTGGAAAGAGGGTAAGTACCCATCTAAAAGCGTATCTTCCTATGTCAAGGGACTACGCCGGTGACAAAGTCGAGACGCTGTGTTGATAAATGAGGTGCTTCATTCTATTAGTGAGAATTGATGGTAAAGTTAGGCACCCGGCGGTTTAATCATTCGCCCCGGGACCATTTCAAGGCTTGACCCCTATAAGGCGACAGGTATCCCGCTCAACCGTCCTAGCGGGGACTCCACTCATGTTTTTATCATGGATGGATAGACACTATTCACTGTAATAGATGTCTATTATGAAAGGAACGGTAAGAGAAGCCCATTACCATCACTTATATTTTTTTTGGAAAAGGCATTCACCTTAGCTTGCTAAAAGAAGTATCAAAGAATGAGGAGAATTTAGAAGGGATACAAAGAAGACTTGTAGATTTTTATGTATTTTCGCAAAAATTTAGAAGTAGTTTTACTGAAATAGTTCCGCAGCGAGCGGTAAATATCTAGTATAAAAGTATATATGTATGAAAGTCCAATATAAATCAATTTTGAGATTTTATCTTTCGAAGAAACTATAGGTTAAAAAAAACAAAATTAACCAAAATCAGGGGGAGTTACTTGGTCACAACAATTAGAGTTGCGTCTGAAGTGAAAAACAAGATTGACGAATTGCAGGCAAAGTTGCTTCTAAACCAAAAATTAAAAGTCAGTAAAATGGCTCTCGTCGAATTTTTCGTTAAATTTGTAGAATCACAAGAAAAAGAATTTTTTGCATTTATTAAAGGTAAGGGCGCTTAATAAGCTAGAGAAGAGCATTAAACGTCTTTTTGTAACCAAAGAGATCAGGAATCTTTAAGAATGGGTTAAATAGCGAAAAACTAAATGAAATCATTTTCTAATCTTTGGTATTAGCATTGGCACATTCTTTTTATAATCTTTATATTCTTCGCCAAATTCTCTTACTAGTTCCTTCTCCTCTTTCCATGATATTAGATAAACCAGAAAAATCATCAAAGGAGTAACAAACAAAGAATACCATGCGGATAAGAGAAAAGAGATCCCCAAATGAGCGAGTAATCCACCAAGATACTGTGGATGCCTAACAATGGAATAAACTCCTCCTGTAACAATTTTTTCGGGCCTATGCGTTTCTGCTACTCTCAAAGTAGTCTCCTGCACACCTTTGATTCCGAACCAGGCACCCAGCACGATAACGGGCGCACAAATTATCAGATGAAACACAGGAATTGAAAAATTGAAAACTGGAATGATAATGGATACATTCTGAATAATTGGAACAGTAAATCTAGGTTGTGGTGAAAACCAGAGTCCCATCCAAAAGATGAAAAACAACCATCCTGAAATGAGGCCAAAAATCTCGCCTCGTTTAATTCCTTTCTCTTTCCCGTACTTTTCTTGAAGTTTCAGGTGCTCTACGGATAAAAAATGCAGTGGTATAACTGCAATTGTACCGATTAGGCATAAGAAAAACCAAATATACATCTTGCCACCTTAGATTTTTAATCAGAATGCTAGAAGTTCACTTTATACTATACATGTTTCTGTTTTATATTAACGGTGAATGAAGATGACAAAAAGATGGATAAAAAAATTAAATTTTGATCCATTACCACCATTACTAACATCAGGAAATGAAGCAATTCTGTTTTTTACCCAAAGTGATTTACTCGGTACAAAGAAAATGGAGTCTACTGAAACACTATGGGAGTTATCCCAAGTTAAAAAACTCATACGAAAACAGCAAGAGGATGGTTTTTGGAAATATCCGGGTGGTGACACGTCCATTCGTTCAAGAGAAAACTATAATCAACTTGAGACGTATAGAATCATTGGAGAGTTAGTAGAAAAATATGGGGTTAACAAAAAACTCCCTGCAATTCAAAAGGCTGCCGAGTTTTTATTTGGTTTCCAGACAGAAGAAGGGGATCTTCGCGGGATTTATGGAACTCAATACACTCCTAACTACACGGCTGGGATCATGGAAATTCTGATCAAAGCAGGTTATGAGAATGATCCTAGAATAGAAAAAGGGTTTAAATGGCTACTTTCTATTCGCCAGAGTGATGGCGGCTGGGCAATTCCCTTTCGAACAGTTGGTAAGAAACTAGATAGAACGATGTTGCACTCTGAAATTTTGATGCCTGATCTTTCAAAACCATCTGCGTGGTTGGCAACAGGATGCGTACTAAGAGCATTTGCAGCGCATCCTGAATTTCGAAAAACAAAAGAAGCCAAAGCCGCTGGAGAACTCCTGGCATCTCGTTTCTTCAAGCGCGATAAATATTCTGATCGACAAGCTGTTGATTATTGGACTAGATTTACATTTCCTTTTTGGTTTACCGACTTGTTGTCATCACTTGATTCGCTGTCTTATATTGGTTTTTCTGTTGATAATCCACAAATTAAGGAAGC
>JBHLOP010000043.1:0-11350 GCA_048940375.1 Promethearchaeota archaeon
TAGAGAAAATTTAACACCAAGAGGGCCAAATAAATCCGTTACGAGTACTGAGGCAGTAATTACATTAAATATAAGCAAACCAATTGTAGCATTTCCATGCATCGCTAGTTGGATACTTGCAAGATATGCAAGCCCTAATGCCAAACCAGCTTGAGAGAGTAGTGAAAAACCAAGATTATTAGCAATTTTTGGGGGTTCATTTGCAAATTTAGTGCCTCCATATGCACCTAATAACTTTCCTGCAGTTCTAGCACCCACATAAACAGCTGCAAGTCCTATTACATTAACAAGAATCGCTAAATTCAAGCTGGCACCTGTTAAAACGAAAAACCCTATAAAAAGGGGTAAAATAATAATTTCAAGTTTTTCCTCGAATTGTTTAATTTTTACAACATGAAGATTCTCCATAGTAATTCCAACGGCCATATTTGACAAAATGCTTGAAAATCCGAAAAATTGAGACACACCTGTGCAGAGTATAACTGAGGCAAACGTTAATATCAACCATTCGGTTTCATCTTTAAATAATTCTTCCACCCTTACAAGGACGTATCCTAATAAGCCTCCTAATAGGAAAGCACTGGAAACCTCTATTAGAGGAGTTAAAAGTGTAATCAAACTCCATGCAACCTGTGGTGAGGCATAAATTATTACAAAATTGAATAATAATACGGCTATAATATCGTCTAAGGCAAGGATAAAGAGGATGACTTGGGTCAGTTCTCCTTTTGCGCAGTACTCTCTGATCACTTCGACAGTAGCTGCGGGGGCTGTTGCAGATGATATCGCTCCGAAAATTAGGCTAATGTAGAACTGTCTGAATACCATTTGGAATACTAATGTAACAAGGACAAAAGTGCATATTGATTCGCATATAAGAATTATAAAGAGTTTTTTAGAGACCATTAATAGTTTCTTAATATCTAGCTCGCTCCCAATCCTGAAACCGATGAATCCTAAAGCTAAATCGACTATAGGACGTAAACTTTCCATTGTTGAGGTCGTAATGACACCAATACTGCCGAAAATTAGCCCTAAGACTATGAAGCCCACCACTCGTGGGAGTTTTAGTCTTTGGAAAAGCTTACCAGCCACAAAGCCAACAATAATGATTAATCCCACTATAAGCAACATTTGAATTGCAAAGTGCTCTATTTGCACCTGAACTCACCTTCTTCTTTGTAATCTGATCTAATGCATAATAGAAGGGTGTTTAACGCTTTCTGGGACTCTCTTTTACGTTATTATAACGAAAATCAGATAAGGCGAATCTAACTATGGCCTGCGGCATAAGTATATAGAAACTGTTTTGTGTTCTACTCCGCCCTTTCGTAAGTGATCTTCTCGCCGTTACTAGATAATGAGGTAATTAATTATGTATAATTAACCTTCCTCAAGTTTATCCTTCATTTTGTCGATGTGCTCAATTACTCAAACTGTAACTAATTATGCGGTTATACTTAAGTAATGACACGTTTAATAAAATTTTGGTTACATTTTGAAACTCAAATTGAATTAGAGTTTAAAACTGGATTACTACTAAGCCACTACCAATAGAGCAAAGCGATTGATAAAGACTAACACAAAATGAAGCAAATAAACGCTTTTGCATAGAAGGAATGAAACAATTTAAGCTTTTACAAGGAATATTATTTTCCCCAGAAAGTATACCGAAGAATAAACAAAATCTGCTATTTATAAATAAATGCATCGATCATCCTTAAGAGTATCATATATCTGGTTGAATAAACATTAAGGTCTCAGAAAAGTGCTCACATGACCTCCTCTTGAAATAACGGATAACTTCTTCAAGAGTAATATACTCAAGGTATAGAAAATTAATGAAAAATAGCTAAGATCATTATTACTATCAGGAAGCAAGATATCTATTTCTTATAGTCACATAATCATCGAGAGTCGCCTTAAGAAGGCTAGATTCATTCTCTAAGAAATAAAGAGATCCTTGACCGATATCTAAAGCAAGTTTTCTTGCAAATCTTTCATCAACATGGTGACCACGCCTTATACATACTATTGAAAGTGAAATATCCTGTCGACGACATAATTTAGCTTGATGAATTGCGGCTTGGTATGCATAACGTTTGCTTTCAGGAAGACTAATAGGTTCAACATGATCAGCCTTTCTGTAGTGAGGAATAGAATAAGTAGTCGGAACAGTGTCTGAGAGCATAATTATGTGTTTATGAAGTCCATCCAGTCCAACATTGTTTAATAAGAGCTGTCTAGAGAGTGAAAGGGCTTCTTGGATGTTTGTGTTTCCAAGTGGTGTTTGTTGAAACACTTTATGAAGAACTAGATTGACATCAAAGGTAAACTGTGTCAATACACGCGCATGATCTGAAAAAGCGATGATACCAACTTTGTCACCTTTCTTTTGCGCAGCAAATGTCAATCCAACTGCGGCTTTTCTGGCATAATATAATTTCTGAAAGTCTGCCATTGAGCTACTGGTATCGAGTGCAAGTGCAATAACCATATTGGTAGGGGGGGTTTTTTGATAAATCTGAAGATCTTTTCGATCAAGCGCGTCAAGTTGTTTCCCTTGACGTACAAGGGTCTTAATTGTCCTTTGAATGGAAATATCTCTAAAACTATCGCCACTTTTATATTGTCTAACGTCGAGCGAACGCTCGCCAATTTGTCTCTTGACATATTTTGACTTATGTCCATCCTGGTTTTTCGTTAAAATCTTTTCCACTTCTGGTATGAGCTCTTCGAAAAGCAACGCATATGCTTTTTTGGTCAGTTTAACTGTTTTTTTTAAATTCAGGTAACCTTCTTTTTCCAATTCCTTCAAAAGTGTCTGAATTTCATCCAGAGCTGCTAAAAGGTGATCATACCTAATCAAGTCCGGTTCGACTTGAAGTTTTTCTCTTAGTCTCTCCTCGATAAAAGATTTGATATTCGGTGCATTTAATAGAGACCTAGGCGATGCTTTTCCTCTTTGATCAATTATCTTCTGAATGTCCTCTAGAAGTTCTCGAAAAAGGTTTCTTGAAATATCTTCTGCAATCGTTTGGTTTATGTTTGAGTTTTGCCACTTATTTTCTAAGATTAGTTTTCCAAAGGCGGCTCCCAACAACTTTTCAACCGTATCTTTTCCAACTAAGTCTATGGCAGTAGGAGTAAACTGAAAAATTGCGCTAGGATGCCAATTATAACGCCAATTACGGTCAGCCATTCCTCTTATGAAGCCCAGCCGCTCAAGTTGATTTGGTAAAGTGTAAAGTAATCTCATAAGATCTTGAGTTGGTGTCTGTGATTGGTAAAGTTGTTTTAATTTTCTGAAAAATTCAGCGAGAGTCGGGTATTTTTTCTCTAATGCAGATGGGGGCATTTTCAGAAGTTTTGCTAAATCTTCAAGAGTAAAGCCCTGCTGCCGTGTAAAGTAGCTGGGAAAGTCTCGATGAAGCTGCCGCAAAATGGGTCTAATAGTTGAACTTGGTTGCTGGTTTTTCTGTCCTACATGTTTCATAAGTTCACGTAGCAAAGCATTGTTTTCTGTTTGGCTAAGCTGCGTTAAAGGTATCTCTGAAGGAGGTAAAAATGATATAGACGATCTTTTTTTGTATAGTATCTGATCAATTATTTCTTCAACTATTTCCTCAGGATGTCTAAGTGAATTGACAGCAATACGATGTGGTAAGGTGACCAATGCTGCTTTTTTGATATCATCATTTGTTATGCGCTGTCCATTCAAACACCCTAGACTTCGTAATAGTTCGAAAAATGCTAATGTTCCGCGTCCTGCCGGACCCTTCTTTACCTCAGGATGAGAGCGAATTGACTGCGTGATTTCTATAATAACTGGAATGATATCAAGCATTGAATTCTCTATATCAACTTGTTTCATGCAGTCACCTTAAGGAGAGTCCAGCCCTTTAGGACGGAGAGAAATTGAGATCAGGCGTTGTTCACACATCCCTTTCTCTAAGAATTGAAGGTATCTAATCACATAATAAACTTCTAAAGAATTTAAATCATTGCAATGAGGAAACATCACGAAAATAGTTTTAGCAAAAACTGGATGTAAATGAATCAATGTCTATTTAATGGGCGTTCCTCTTTCCTTTTTTATTTTTTTTCTTCTTCTGATGCCTGATTTAGAACTTTTATCTTGCTTTTCTGTAATAGTAATCTTTTTAAGAAGAATTCCTTAACGATTTCCTTCAAAGAATCCAAAGACATGAAGTAAGAATGTGGTGAAAAGAATGAGCAAAGAAGTACGAGTAATTGATGTCGCCCGTAGAAATGTTGTCACATGTAAATCTGACGAAACCATCCCAATGGTAGCTAAAATGATGGTAGATAATTGGATTGGCAGTGTAATCGTCGTAAACGATAAGCAAGAGCCGGTAGGAATCGTCACTGATGGCATCATTTTTAATCTGATTGCTAAAGGAAGAAACCCCACTGTTCTTTTAGTTAAACAGGTCATGATCAAACCAGTCCACACAATCAATGAGGACACATACGTTTCTGATATTTCGGATGATCAGTTCTTAAAATCCAAAGTGAATAGGCTAGTTGTTGTGAATAATGAGGGTAAACTCGTCGGTGTACTCAGCAGAAAAGTTGTCGATCGATTTATCAAATATTCAGTTGCTAGAAGATTTTTAAAAGATCGAGAATGACCTTTTATCCTATCTTTGCACTAAATTTCTTTTTAAAACTTAGTTTAAACATCATATAAGTCTAAAATCAGTTCTAACATTTGATTTTTCCCTATTATCACTGTTATGTCTATAGGGTTAACTGCATCCCTTTCACTCTGTACAGTGTTTGAACTCCAAACAATGCCTTAATCGTAAGCACGGGAGCTGTCGACAGAAAAGATTTAATGAAATCCGGTTTAATTGTTGCAATTATGGGAGGGATTATTATCTCATAGTTCTTCTTTTTAGTACGATTTGATCCACTTAAAAAGAATTAAAAAGTTATAAACTAAAATCCAAAAAGAGTTTTCAATAGAGTGAAAAGATATATCTCTCGAACGGTGATTAGTAATGAAAGGTTATATGGGAAAAATTCTATCTGTGGATTTAACGAGCAAAACGTCAAAAGAAGTTCCATTAGACGAAAAACTAGCAAAACTCTATATCGGAGGACGAGGATTAGGCGCACGACTCATGCTAGACTATGTTTCTCCAAACGTTGATCCACTTTCACCCGAAAACTACATTTTCTGTATGCTAGGACCGTTTACTGGCACAAAACCTATGATACCAGTATGTCAAAGGTATGAATTTGTCAGCAAAAGCCCATTAACTGGCACATATCTTTGTACGAACACTGGTGGACGCTTTGGTGTCGAATTAAAACGAAGTGGATACGATGGTTTAATGATCACTGGTTCTTCAGAAAAGCCAGTGTATATAGCAATTCAAGATGAGCAACTTCGTTTTGAAGATGCATCACAGTTATGGGGATTGAAAGTAAGTGAAACACGGAAGAAACTTGAAGAAACAGAAAACTTCTCTAGCGCGATTATGATAGGACCTGCAGGGGAAAAATTAGTAAAGATCTCATCAGTGTTTGATGTAGTAGAACACAATCATCGAGCAGCAGGGAGAGGTGGATTAGGTGCAGTATTCGGGTCAAAGAACCTTAAAGCAATGACCGCAAACGGATCAAAGATACCTGAAGTCAATGATGAGGATACATTAAAAACTCTGATTAAGGATGTTACACGTGAAACAAAGGAAAATCCAGCCGCTCAAAACTTTCATAAATTGGGTACAGTGCAGCTTATCGCTTCAATGAGTGAAAACGGCGTCTATAATGGCAGAAATGGACAAATAGCACAAATGGATCTTATTGGAAAGTTTGATGCTGAAACATGGGTAGCTAATTATGTCACAAAACATACTGGTTGCTATGGGTGTACTCTTGTCTGTGGGAAATTCAGTGAAGTAAAAGAAGGAAAATATAAAGGTCAAATCGCTGATGGGCCTGAATATGAAAGTTTTTGGTCCCTAGGGACTAATTGTGGTATGAACGAATTCGATGGGACTTTAATGGCTAATATACTCTGTGACGAGTATGGAATGGATACCATTTCAGCAGGCGTAACTGTTGGTTTTGCGATAGAATGTTATGAAAAAGGCTACTTAGATCAATGGAAATCAGAAATGCCCGAATTAAAATGGGGCGATGAGGAGTCAATTTTAAAACTAATCGAAATGATAGCAAACAGAGATGGATTTGGTGATGTTCTAGCAGAAGGAACGAGAGCATGTGCTGAAAAAGTCGGTCAAGACTCGATGAATTTTGCGCTCCAGGTGAAAGGATTAGAGTTTCCAGCTTATGATCCACGAGCAGTATGGGGTATGGCGCTTACCTATGCTACATCGCCTAGAGGAGCCTGCCACTTAAAATCATGGACTATTGGTGCTGAGGTTTTAACTGGCGAGTATGACAGATACTCAACCGATGGAAAAGCGGGATTAGTTATAGGGCTTCAAAATTTTAGAAGTGTATTAGATAGCGCAGTTGTCTGTGTAATAGGAAGCCGAGCAGTTCCTGAAGAAATGATTATTTCACTTCTTAGTGCAATCACTGGGGATGCGAAATGGGATCTAGGTGAAATAGGTGAAAGAATCTGCACCACGGAAAGGTATATTGCGACACAGCAAGGAATATCTAGAAAGGATGACACTATGCCATACAGAATTCTCGAAGAACCACTACCGAATGGTCCAGCTGCTGGAAAGATTATTGGAAAAGAAAACTTCAATACGATGCTTAGCGAATTCTATGATCTACGTGAGTGGGATCAAAACGGAATGCCAAAGCAGGAAACACTTCGACGCCTACAAATAATCGATTAAACCTCTCTTCTATTTTTTTAATCAAAAAAGTAAAAAGATAAAAAAAGAATTTTTATGCACTTAAGACATTTTTCGCGATATTTAGAATCCTATTGTGTATGGCAGGATGCGTTGAAAGAACACCATCACCTACTCTTTTTGTGCGAGATGCTGCATTTCTAAGTTCTTCTGCATCCAAAGCTCCAGATCTATCGACATCAAAAGACGCCCAATAGGCGGTTTCCCGTCCACGGGAAAGGTATCGTGGACTTATAAGAAGCGAATCTGCCATTTTTGAACTCTGACGTGCCGCAAGGTCATTTACTGGAATACCGTTACTTATCCGTAGTAAAGCATTACTCATCGCTTCCGGTCCTGCTACACGGGCTCCATGAATATCCGCTAAGTATTCTCTGGATCTCGAAAAAGCTAAACTGAGCAACTGAAGAAAAAATACTGACACTAATAATATTCCACCGATAAGCATTGCAATAGCCGCTCCACCTCCTCGTTGCCTACGATAACCGTAACTTCCATAAAGACCTCCCCAAAGTAAACTTCTTGCGATGAGTCCCACAATAAAAGGAATTGCCATAAGGACAAGCATCATACGAGCATCACCGTGGCGAATATGGCCAACTTCATGAGCAATCACAGCCTTTATTTCATCTTCACGTAATCCTTGCAGAAGTCCTTCGTGAACTACTAGCCAAGCCCCTCTGCCTCCACCAAAAGTGAATGCATTAAGACTTGAATCTCTTAAGACATATAGATTCCGTGGAATAGGCTTATTGCTTTTAGTACATACTTCACTGACCATGTCAAAAATTTGTCCTCCAGTATAACCGCCTCCTACTGAACGTGTAAGCGCTTCTCCCTCTAAACGAATTCCATTCTTCTTAATTCTTCTTTTCATAGCATAACTTGAGATCAAATAGAAGACGACGAAAAGTATTATACCAAACACAAAATAAACGATTAAGTTTGATATTCCTAGAAAAAGAAAACCTAGAAAAAGAATAACAAGGAAGACATAACCAAATTGAAGTAATAGATAAAATATCGACTTAAACCTAAGGAAGCCAACACCCATAATAAGCCCCCTTTAGAGAACTGTTCGAAAACTTATTGTTTTACTTTTTGATATAGATAATATCCTTTGTTTATTAATATAAATATTTGCGCGCACAATAATATGATGATAGGAGAGGTGGAAGAAAGTTCAAAATCTTTCTTGGAAAAAACTGGGTGCTGCTCTTGTTGATTCAAAAGATGGCGAACACCCCTCATTTATCTCCAACCGCATCAAAGTTGGAAACAGCGAATACGTCTTTCGTGTGGCACCCTTTGTAATCAGAAAACTCATTTATCCGAACGACAGATATTGTACCTGCGAAATACAATACTTTCTCAAGATTGAGGATCACGACTTAACGGGGAAACGTAAATCAACAATTCACAGCTGGGCAACCTGTTGTTTTCGAACAATTGAGGATGCCAAAAAACGCGCCGAAGATTTTATAAATGAAAAAAGGGAAATACATAATCCAATCTGAGTTACTTGGGCTCTGAGCATTATAAGGGGTGAGCAATGCGAGGCGTTGGTGGAGAGTTTAGTTTTATTAAAACTAGTGATACCTCGCGCTGCTCAAATTATTCACAAAATCATCTCATTTTAATTTTTTGGTAAAAGTTTCCCCTATTACCCTCTAAATTCTATGCTAAGCTAGAAGGTCTAAGAGAAAAGCAAAATGACACGCGGTCTTGCTGCATTAAAAAACAAGAACAAGTGCAAATAAAGAAAAATGAAAAAGTTTTTGAAGAAGTTCTTTTAATGCTCTTCAATATCTATTGCAATTTGCAATTGTGCATTCCTTTCTTTTTTGATAATGGAACACTCTAAGAAAAGATCGTATCAAAGGTGAAACCCTAGATTGAAAGGCGGTTTAAGTACTGTAATAACCACAAATTTACTCTATTCATTTGCCACGTTCTTACCTCTTGTTATTTTACCGTTATATGTCAATAGGCTAGGAGCAAGTCTTTTAGTGACTGGATTAGTGATTTCTTTTTATTATATTACTACCACAATATTTAGCGTTGTTTGGGGAGTGCTTTCTGATGCGTTCGGAAAAAGGAAGATATTTCTTTCTTCGAGTTTAATTGGCTGTGCTTTTGTCCTCTTCATTACTTCAATTGTCAAAGTACCAATTATTGTAGTACTTCTAATGGCACTATTCGGATTTATTGCATCCGCATTCCGTCCAGCAGTTTTAGCTATAGTTGGAACATTGGCTTCGAATGAAGTGAGAGGAAAATTTTTCGGATTTCTTACAGCTTCAACATCTCTTGGATATGCTATTGGTTCATTTTCTGGGGGCTTTGTTGCACAATACATCTCGATTCAAATGAGTGTGGTCTTAGCAGCAATCTTAGCTGGAGTTGGAGCAATCATTAGTTTTATTTTCCTAAGGCGTGTTGACGGGAAGGTAATAAATGTTCCATTAAACCCAAGGCGAGTGTTTAGTATATTGAAAAGGAAATTCATTCCCACCAATGTAAATGAATCTTATGTCAAGCAGGGCAATCTCCACGTCCTTTTTAGCGTAACTTTTATTCGCTATATTTCATTTTGGGGGATATGGACTTTATTTGCTGTGTATCTGAGTACTATGCTTGGTGCTAGCGATTTTTGGGTGGGGATATTAATAGCGATCAACTTTGTACTTGCAGGAGCTATTTTTCAACCTTTGGCCGGAAAGCTGTGCGATATAATTGGGCGAAAGCCAATGATTCTTTTTGGTCTTGCTGGAACCAGTGCGGTAGAAATCTTCTATGCTTTAAGCGTTAACTTTTTGTGGATTATCCCAGCTCAGTTTCTTTTAGCATTAACATTCTCGTGCCTGGAAAACGGTAATAACTGCTATGTGACTGATGTCACGCCTGAAACACAGCGTGCAGAGGCTATGGGGCTTCTAACAACATGCATCTTTGGAGGCGGTGCGGTAGGTGGACTTCTTGGTGGTATGATTGCACAGATTGTAGGAATGCAAGTTATGTTTCTATTGATGTCGATTCTGCCCGCAGCAGGGTTCTTTGTTGTCTTGATTAAGATAAAAGAAACACTTAAACGATGAATTTTTGATGCAATCTTCAAGGAAACGTACGAAAAAACAAAATTTATTTCTAATTTTTTCCTTTATGATGTTTATTTCCTTCTACGTATACTTATTATCAATTAACCGAATGCTTCATATAAGACCGTGACGTAGGAGATTTTAAGAACCAAAAAGGATAGTAATGGACTATGACAAGTGAAATCATAAAGATCATAGCTACAATACTCGCTTTAATTTTCGGACTCATTGTTTTTGCATTACTGCCTGCTTTAGCACTGCTCCTGCTCGTAGCTACGCTGGTGGGCATTGTAGTCTGGGTGGCGATGGGTAAGGTGTACAGTTCTGCAAATGTTATTCGCTTTGTGTTATGGTTCAGAGGACGTACTGTTGCAGGACTTGCGGATACTGATCTAAAAAATCTTGAAAACCTGGAAAAGGGATATTTCATCTTAGAAGAAGAGGAAGATGGAAAAAAAATCGAAGAATTATCACGAAAAACTCGTTTTTGGGGCAATGTGCGACAAAGTCTTGTAAGACCTTGGATTCCTATTTTATTCCTAATCTCTCTGGCAATTAATTTGCTTAAATTTGCAGATTTTATCCCGGCAATCACTGAAATCACTCAGGAAGAAGCTTTACAGTTAATAATAAATGTAAACATAATAATTTTCTTCGTCAGCCCAGTTATTTTGGGTTTAATCATGCCAGGACTCTTTATTTTACGCGACTACTCTCTTTACTATTTTCAGCGAGTAAAAGGCAATCTTGAGGTCGAAAAATCTTCAGGATTTGGACAAAAACTACTTGAAGGCTTTGTTGGAGGTTCTGCCATTCTAGGCTTCATGAAATTCTTTATAGAACTAGCAACAGCACCAAATCCAGAATTAGCAGGACAAATTGCATTAATTTTATTGATAGCTATTGGCTCCGCTTCGCATTCCATTGTATGGACTCTATTCTTCTATCTTCCTTTTCACAGACGCTACGTACATCAATTGAATAAAAAGATTGTGAGAATAGGCGTACCGCGTGCTATTGTTGATATAAAACCGATTAAAAGAACATGAGAAGGATAGGAAAGACAAAAAAAATTAGTGCAGATATGAAAAATGAAAAATCGCACATAAATCAAAGCAAACGCGCTAAATTCTTCTCTTTTTTATTTTATGAAAACAGATTCTCAAATCATAGCAGACAAGCATTAACAAAAATATTATATTCAATATAAACAATGCAAAGTAATGATTTCGAGTTAGGCTAATAACCGAACCCTTGAAATACTCGCTTATCGTGCATAACATTAGGTATTATATGGCATTTTCTAAGAGGCAGTTCTAGTGTGGGATGGTAAAGCTCTATCTGAGGCATTAAATCGAGTTCTCTCAGGGCTCATTAAAGCAG
>JBHLOP010000044.1:0-11335 GCA_048940375.1 Promethearchaeota archaeon
TGATGATATAAAAATTGAAAGAGGGCCGATGGCCACAGAAGAGGAATTGAAAGCAAGCGTGGATTACAAAACTCATCGTGTCACAGAATCAGGTGTTTCTCCTAGAGCCTTTCCAGGAACAAAAGGAGTCATCGCAGCCACAGCCGGTGATGAACATGATGAATACGGACATCTCATTGAAGATGCTGACACACGAAAGGAACAAATGGAGAAAAGAATGCGAAAATTAGACGCATTGATGAAAGAAATACAAGAGCCTTTGACATACGGGCCAGAAACAGCAGATATATCTCTTATTGGATGGGGATCAACCTATGGGGCCATCAAAGAAGCTGTAGATATATTGAACGAAGAAGGGATAACGACGAATATGATGCATGTAGTTGAAGTTTTTCCAGTTCATAAGGCAGTCGGAGAATTCGTTGCCAAAGCTAAGAAAAGTTTTGTTGTCGAAAATAATTTCACAGGACAATACGCAAATATGATTCGAGCATATGCACTATATCAAGGACAAGCAGTATCACCTACAGGGGGTATCAATAAGTACGATGGACGACCGTTTTCGCCAGAACATATTGTAACTGAGGTTAAAAGGAGGGTGTCATAAATGGTTACACTTGAAGATTATGAATCCCGAGTTAAAGACATCGCCTGGTGTCCAGGGTGCGGAAACTTCCCAATTCTCGAATCCCTCAAACAAGCTCTTGTCGAGTTAAACCTAGAACCGTGGCAAGTTGCAATGGTATCTGGAATCGGTCAAAGTTCCAAACTGCCGCACTATCTGAGAGTTAATGAATACAACGAACTTCATGGTCGCTTACTGCCAGCAGCTACAGGATTAAGCCTCGCAAATCACGAATTAGTTGTTATTGGAGTAGGTGGAGACGGAGATGGTTACGGCGAAGGCGGTAATCATTGGATTAATGCGATACGACGGAATCCGAATATGATGTATATGGTTACGAATAACCAAATTTACGGTCTCACAAAAGGACAGGCGTCCCCAACAACCGATTATGGGATGAAAACAAAAGATGAACCTGTTGGCATAAAAATACCTCCAATGAATCCATTAGCGATGGCAATCGCACTTGACTGCTCTTTCGTAGCCCGATCTTTTGCTGGCGATCTTGATTTTACAAAAGATATTTTGAAAAGGGCGATCACGCACAAAGGGTTTGCTTTCGTAGATATTTTACAGCCTTGTGTTACTTGGAATAAACTCAATACTTATCAATGGTATCGTGAGCGCGTGTATAAATTGGGCGACGACTATGATCCCACAGACAAGTTGACTGCGTTTCAAAAGTCTCAAGAATGGGGTGAAAAAATTCCTATTGGAGTCCTCTATCTTTTCAAAAGACCAGTTCTAAAAGATGACTATGTACCTCTTCAAGAACGAACGCTAGTAGACCTTCAAAAAACACACAATCCATCACAGTTCAAGGATTTGCTAAAGAAGTTCTTTTAGTTAAAACATCTTTTTCAAGTAAGCGCTTCACAGCGCTCAATTTCTCTTTTATTAAAAAATTGAATACAAATTATTTCTTATGACTGAGAATAAATTTCACGAAAAATGCTTTTTCACTTCTTCTGCCATCAGAAGACCCAAGTTATCCATCTTATCCACAACTTCTTTCGCTTTGTGACTAAATTTCTCTCGTTCATTCTTGTCAAAATATTTTTCTACAAGTTGAACAACAGATTTCGGATCTGTGCTATGATCGATATATTGTAATAGATATTGAACCGGTTTAGATTGTTTCCAGTATATAGCTGAAATTGCAGGTTTCAAAAGTACAAACGCTTCCATTAACATAGTCTCTGCTGCACCGATCACCAAATCTACGTCAAGTACCGGACAGTCCATGGTATTTTCTTCAATAAATATAACACCAGGATACTTAGAGAATACTTCTCGTTGTGATTCAGTTCTTGGAAACACAACAAGTTCAGCGTTATGATCATTCTCTAAGAGAAGATCAACAACTTGTTCGAGAATGGGGGTTTTTTCGGTATTAAAAAACGTAGCAAATTCGAATTCCGGGCGTATGAGAATCTTTAATTTATCGTGGGAAGAAGTATTCTTTGCACTAAGTTGAGACCATTCATCTTTTAAAAATGCGGTATGAAAACCATTAAACCATGTAACTCTGTTGAGAGTTACTCCATTTGCAACAAGCTCAGGAGAATCATAGAAACTAGGTACAAAAATTCTTTTGGATAGTGGAAAAACCATCCAATTAGTGTGATATTCCCGTTCATCATAAAAAACGGTCCATGCAGGGGTACCAAAACCAAATGCCGTTCTTACAGAACTTGGATCACGTTCAGTAATCAAAAGATTAGGTTTTTCGCTTTCAATAACATCCGCCAATAATGTAACACGTTCGGCGTATGCTTTTAATTTACCTTTTAGACTTTTGCCTCCATGTTTTCCGATTGGAGTAAAATCCATCTTTTTAGCAGACAGAATCTCAATAATGTGATCGTGATCTCGACAAGTAATGAGAGTTTCAGAAAAATCGCCAAGGTGTTTTATAATAGCGTCGACGAGATTACAATTAAAAGGAGTACCAATATCGAACCAAATCTTTGGATTACCCATTATTTACACCAAATTGTAAAACCATCGTTACATCATGCCATTTATAAGATAAACCTATCGTAATGATTACTAATGAAAGTAGATGGGCAAACAGATTAACGCATATTATATTTTTTGTTCTTTAATATTTTATCTTTTTAAAATATTGTCTTTTAAAATAATGACTACTATTGAAGTTAGCGCGCGCGTGATATTGGAATCTAGGTTTCAAAAATCAAACAATAAGTGTAAGATACACAAGATTGAAATTCTAATACAACAAATGAAGACAGAGATAAGACCAAAAGAATTAGCAGGCTAGAATTATGACAGAAAAAGAAACGAAACCTACTACTAATGACGAGGAAATTCTTAAAGCACTGGCGGAGAAGTCTAGAATAGAAGAGAAACACAGAAGAGAAAAAGCAACCTTAATTAAGAAGATATGGCTATCAAGAATGCAATTAACTAGAGTTGGTGGTGCAGTCCTCGTTACAAGTGCACTCTTGACCATGATCTATGCCTTCGAAGCTTGGAACCCCATTTTAGAAATAATTGGTATTATGCTCTTTTTTACTGGTTTTTCGCTTCTTTTTTCAAGGATTGGAGATTCAATTAAAGGAGATGTTGTAGGAAAAACTATCTTCTCTCCAATTAAGGTGATATATTCCATAGCAAAACAATTTAATGTGCAAGGATCTGAAATTTATTTTCCACCAAATAAGGACGGCGAAAAGGGAAAAATGTTTTTACCTTTTAACCAAGATGATAAGGAAATACCAAATTTTTACTCTGAAAACAAAGTAATATTTCCTGGAAAAGGACTTCTCATACCTTCGATGGGAGAAAGTCTACTCGGGCTCATGGAAGAAGAACTTGCAATAAATTTCAGTAAAATTTCCACCGACTTTCTTTGCGAATATTTACCACCGCTTATGACTGAGGGGCTTGAAATTGCTGATATAGTGACTATTAGTGAGGAGTCAAATAGTTTCTTTGTAAAGATAGAAGGTAATAGATTTGTAGGCACCTGCGAGGAAGCCTCGAAGAAGGGCTATGACTGTCAAAAAATTAGCTGCCCGTTGTGTGCTGCATTGGCAGGCATAATTGCAGAAGTCGCAAAAAAACCTGTCAAAATGAAAAAAGAAGTCAATTTAGCTAGGGCATCTTTAGAAATTGACTTTCAGCTAATTTCGTAATTATTTACTAATTTGAGTTTTAAAGAGAAAAAGTTATTAAAAGATAGCTTAATTTGATACTCTAAAGCCTTTAGGAAGTATTTTAATGCCTTCAGGAATAGAAAATGTTCTAGTTACCGGAGGAGCAGGATTCATTGGATCATATATAGTGGACTTATTGATTGAAGAGGGTTATAACGTAATTATATTTGATAATCTCGAAGAACAGGTTCACGGATCTAGACAAACTCCTCCTGAGTATCTTAATCCTTCAGCAATGTTCCAAAAAAGAGATTTAAGAGTCCAAGAAGATCTTAATGATATTATTGATGACGTAGATGCAATATTTCATCAGGCAGCTGCAGTAGGTGTAGGACAATCCATGTACCAAATTAAAAAATATATTCACTCTAATACCTTAGGCACAGCCAATCTTCTTGATATGCTCGTTAATAAAGAACATGATGTTAAGAAGTTAGTTGTCGCATCGTCCATGTCCATCTATGGAGAAGGAAGATATATTTGTGAAGACTGTGGATCAGTTTCTCCGGAACTTCGTTCAAATGAACAGATGAAAAGAAATGAATGGGAACTTCGTTGTCCTAAGTGTAACAAGATTGCAACGCCAGCACCTACTGATGAAAAAAAACCACTTAAGCCAACATCGATTTACGCAATGTCTAAAAGACACCAAGAGGAAATGTGCTTGCTGATTGGAAAGACTTACGGTATTCCTACTATTGCTCTTAGATATTTCAATGTTTATGGTCCTCGACAAGCGCTTTCAAATCCGTATACAGGTGTTGCAGCAATCTTCTCAAGTAGAATTTTAAATGGAAATCAGCCAATAATTTATGAAGATGGTAACATGAAACGTGATTTCGTACATGTTAAAGACATAGCAAAAGCAAACTTACTTGCCTTAAAAAGCAGTAATGCTGCATACAGAGCCTATAATATAGGAACCGGTACGTATATCACAATAAATGATTTAGCCAAGCTAATCTTGGAAATATATAATTCAGACATTTCACCAGTGATCTCTAAGAAATTCAGAATTGGAGATGTCAGACATTGTTATGCTGATATCTCATTAGCACGAAAATATTTAGAATTCTCTCCAGAAATAGAATTAAAAGAAGGACTTAAAGATTTGTTGCCATGGGTTAAGGGACTTGAGAAAGAAAAGGTAATCGACAAATTTGAAGCTGCTGAAGCCGAACTAGAAAAGAAAGGACTCACAATCTAGCACTGCATTCGCAATAACGAATGGTGTTTTAATGATAGGAATAAGGCGTAGGACATTTCATCAGAAGTTAACATACATTATGTTAGGATTAGTCTTGTTAGCGACCTTTTTTATCAGGGTATATAACATAATAAGATTTCCAAACCTTAATTCTGCTTTTGATCCTTGGATTCACATTCAGGTTGCAGATAGACTAATAAATACCGGAAAAATTGATTTGGAATATCATGGAGCAAATTTTGCGATTCACATAATTCTTGTATACCTGAAGCTGCTAACGGGCACATCTCTGTTATCTGTTGCAAAATATAGCCCCATAATATTAGGCACAGTAGCTACACTAAGTGTTATGGTCTTTACACAAAAATTGACTAAAAGTTATTCAATCGCAATTATCACAGGAATCTTTTTGGGGCTCATTGCAGATAGATTTGTATTTGCTACAAACCTGATTTGGCCAGAAGTTCTAGGGCTCATTTTTATGAATTTTTCATTATATCCATGGGTAGAGCATCTTTCCAGCGGAAAAACACTTAAGAAGTCAAGTTTTTCGTTCGTTTTTTTCCTTCTCTTATTAGTTACACACCGTCTGACAGTACTGATTTTCATTTTATTTCTAATTCCAATATCAATCACATTGCTAATTTGGCAAAAACAAAATATAATGTCAATTTCATTCGCAATTTTTAGTGTAGGTTCTTGGTATCTGTGGATTACAAATGTTGATTCAGAATTTTCTAGTCTTATAGAAAGAATGATTAATCGTATATCAAGAGTGACAGCTATATTCCCTGCATTACCTCTGATGGTAGCGGCACTTGTACTCATCAGCTTAGTGATCTTGATTGGTTTATTCCTAGTGGTAAGAAATCAAGAAATTTTCAACTCGTTTGATGAAATCGAACCAGATACAAGAATTATTGTTCTTTGGGCTTTAAGCTTAGCTCTTCTTGTTTTCTTAATAAGCGAAGTAATAACCTCGCCAAGTGGTGCCCAATATTTTGGCACCGTTAATCAAACTCAGTTGATTTTTAAACTCGTTCCAAAAGTCTTTATATTCCTTTTTTCTTTTCTTGGGATCTTATTTCTTTTTAAATACTTCCGTACGTGGCAATCAGTCTTCTTGGTAGTTTGGATAGTAATTTTTCTGATAGCATTTGGAGTTCTTTTATTGCTACCATTAGGAGGCGCAGGTTATGATATCTTTCGATTCATGGCGTATATGTATTTTCCACTTTGTATTTCTGCAGCAGTTGGAGTTTATTATTGTTTCAAATTGAGGAATTTATCGTTACAAAGAGCTATTGCAGTCGTGTTCATCGTAAGTATTGTTTCTATAATACCAATTGGTGCGACAAGTGCATTCATGACTCCCGAACAGGGGGCTTTAACACAGAATTGGCTTGACGCACGTGATTATGCTGCATTAGAATGGATGGATGACAATATTAACAGCTATTCAGTAGTATTAACAGATAAACGCTATGATTTTGCGTTCACCTCTATGGTGGATCCTGAAAGCTCACATATAACGATTGAAAGTGATGAATTACATCTCTACTATAACATAACATCTCAGAAAATCGCAAAGAAGTTTGTTCGACAGTTACATTTCGATGGAGAATGGCATGAATTTTACATTCTTATCGATTCAACGATGCTAGATTATGGACTCTTATTTGACCATCAGCTTTATAGACCATTAACTATTGACGAATATGATGAATACTTCTATGTGGTCTATTTGGAGTTGGTCTTCTATTCTAATGGTATTTCATTGTTTCATTTAGCTAGGAGTCGCCTAACTTAGCTCAAAGAAGGGGCCATATATGGTTGAAATTCGAGAAAAATTCACTATAATAAAAGACAAAATGTTGCCTTTAATCACTTTTTTAAGGCAAAATGATCTTCTTACTTCTGAGGCTCTTTTTAATATAGGGTTACTGGTTTATGGAAGCATAGCCATAAACTTCTTGAATATTAAGAATACAAGTGATGACATACAGATAATCGTTACATTTCCACTGCTTTTTTTTGTTCCAGGATATGCAATCACGCAACTCTCTTTTTATGAGAACACAAACAAACTAGAGATTTTGGCTATGAGTTTCGCCATTAGTTTAGCTCTGATTCCGCTTTTCATTTTCTTTGAGGTTGGACATATTTCGGTGATACCCCATGTCAAATGGAACGAAGAATTAGCCATTATTGCATTATTGTTGTTAATTGTTTTAGTCTTAGTCAAACATATTGGAACAGTGATTCTAGGGGCTATTGGAAGAATCCGCTCTAAAAGTTCACCCAATTAAGACGGAACCTAAGGCTCGAAACGATATCATTTAACGCCGAAAAATGAATGGGAATGAAACATAATTGCCACAATCTCGTGAATTATTTATATCAGTGGTAGTTGTTACGCATAACCGTCCAGAGGAGTTAAAAGAGTGCCTTGAATCCTTAAAAAGACAGAATCTCCACAAAAATTCTTATGAAGTGCTGGTTATTGACAGTTCTACTACTCATAAACATGAAACTATGACGCTTGCAAAAAACTACCCTGTTAAATACATCCACACAAAATATAAAGGCATGACTGTAGCAAGAAATATCGGGATTTGCAAAGCAAGGAGTGAAATCGTCGCATTTCTTGATGATGATGCTATAGCTGATGAAAACTGGCTAAAGCAAATCCTGAAGAATTATAGTGATAAAAAAGTCGGAGGAGTTGGAGGAAAAGTCATTGAAGACAGACTTATTAGAAGAAAAAAGAGAAAGTATGCTGTAATAGGGAAAATAGATAAATCAGGAGAACTGATTAGTAATTTTGATCTAGGAGAAGAACGAATCGAAGTTGATCATATCAAAGGAACGAATATGAGTTTTTTAAAAAAGCATTTAATTGAAATGGACGGATTTGATAATTTATATGGGGGTAGAGCATATCGAGAGGAAACAGACGTATGTATGAGGCTTAAAAAGAGAGGATACCTTATTATATATTCCCCCAATGCAGAAGTGTTACATAAACGTGTTGGTCCAAAAACATCTCATGCTATTAGAAGAAATATCTTAGTAGATTATTGGAGGGCAAGAAATCATGCATATTTCTATTTCAAAAACATATTTGCGTCTCGGATTCTACATTTCATGGGATTTATTAAAAACAATGGAAACATGATTTTGAGCCGTGCACGAGAAAGACTCTCCTTTTTTGCTTCTATTTATTATTTGGTAGGTTTGATAGAAGGTGCTTTACTAGCCTTCTTAACACATCCATATCGTTTATTGCGAAATTTAAATTGCAAAGAAAGTCCTTAGTTACTTAAGAACGTCAATTATTCTGGTTAGGTGAGAATTCAATGAAGATTTTATTTATGGTTCATAGATATCCACCATCAATTGGTGGTACTCAAATCCTTGCCTACAATATTGTACAGGGACTCAGAAAAAAAGGACATTTTGTGACGGTTTATACCTCTGCACATCCAAATCAGCCTGATTTTGAAGTTAGAGAAGGTACTGTTATAAGGAGATTTCAACTTAAACCACATTTTTTATCACGATTTCTAAAACATCCAAGATATATAACGCCAAAAATGTTTCCATATCTTCTTTCATCAGATGTGCAAGATGTTGACATAATTCATGGTTTTGGTTATTGCACATTTCAATCACTTTTAACTATTTCAATTGGAAAATTGAGAAACACTCCATGCCTTCTTACACCTCAATATCATCCATGGGGAACTATTTACGCGAATACCGCTGGAATTAAACTCATTAAATCCGCAAACAAGATTATAGCACAATGTAAAAGCGAGTTTAAAGCCTTATCACGCCTTATAAAAGAATCTAAGATTCAAAGAATTCCTACTGGAATTAATTCATCGCGATTTCTACATTTACCTGAAGACCGTTTGAAAGAAAAATTTGATGTACAAGATGAAAAAATTATCTTGTCAGTTGGAAAACTCTCTGGCCACAAAGGCACAGATACTCTAATTAAGGCGATAAGTAAGTTACGCCATCAATTTAAAACAGATGTCAAATGCTTGTTAATTGGCGGTGGAGAGCGTATTTTCGACTATAAAATCTTAGCGAAACGTTTAGGGATAGAAGATACAGTTATTTTCATGGGACGCGTAGATTCTAAAACATTACTTGAAGCATATGCTCTTGCCGATGTATTTGTTCTTCCATCATTACACGAATCATTTGGAATTACTCTGGTAGAAGCTGCCGCCTGTGGAAAACCAATTGTGTCAACACGAGTTGGAGTTGCTTTTGATATAATAAAAGAAGATAATACAGGATTCTTTTGTAATCATAGCGACCCAGATGATTTAGCAAAAAAGATTACTAGAGTTTTGAAAGATGACCGTTTTTCAGAAAATGCAAGAGACTCTAGAAATTCTGTTTTAGCAAATTATGATTGGTCAAACGTCTTTGATAAGACAGAAAAGACATATTTAAGTGTCTTGTAAAGTTTCTTTTCACAAAAACTTCATTCATACTTATTTCTAAATGCAAACTGCAAGCTGAAGAAAACTTGTTAACAAATTCTACGATATTAGAAACAAATATGAACTCTTTTGATCAACCGACTTCTATCTGTTCAAATATGTTCTACAAATGAGGTATAACTGGTGCGCATTCTTCAGACTATCCATACCTATTGGCCTCAAGTTGGCGGTGCACAGATTTATGTGCACAATTTGTCAAAAATCTTGATTGAAAAAGGACATACCGTCACCGTTTTTACACATAAACTCCCAGAAACTCCAAAAAGAGAAGTAATTGAAGGAGTTAATGTAAGAAGATTTGGTGTTATCCCATGGAAGCCATACGGCATTCCACACCATCGTGTTCAGCCCTATTATCCTCTCGCAGTTCTTCGCCATGCAAAAGACTTTGATCTGATTAACTTTCAGATGCAGTATGTCTGGACTACAGATTCTGCATTGCCATTTAAAAAGCTGAGATTACTACAAACGCCAGTTGTTTTCTCCCCTATTGGTTTTTCTCATCTTCATAAGGCGGGGTGGTGGGTTAATAGGCTTTATTATAGATTTTGGATTCCTTTGATGCTGAAAGTAGCTGATACAGTTATAGCCTGGACGAAATATGAGCAAATTACAATTTTGAACCTTTATGATATTGAAAAGGAAAAGGTTCCGCATATTCCCCCAGGAATAGATTTCAGGAAATATGAACAGCTACCCTCTCCAGAGCTATTCAAAGAGAGATTTGATATCAATAGTGAAAACATGGTATTATTTGTTGGAAATTTTTTTGGCAACAAAGCACCAGATTATCTCATTAAAGCAATTCCCAGTGTGCTAAGTGAGAACCCCGATACAAAGTTTGTGTTCGTGGGTTGGGAAGGAAAAAAGGGATATATGCAACTTTGTCATGACTTGGCCAAAAAACTACTGGTTGATGAGAATATTATATTTACTGGTCCAATCAGTTTTACTGACCGTGACCTCCTTTTAAGCGGCTATAGAGGTGCAAATGTCCTTGCAATGCCAAGTCGATGGGAGAATTTTGGATTGGTACTTCTTGAATCACTTGCATGCGAAACACCATTTGTTGGAGCATATACTGGAGGCACCTTCGAGTTAGAACAAAAAAAGTGTGGGTTTGGATATAGTTTTTCAGATATCTCCAGACTTTCTGAAAAAGTGAATCTACTTTTATCAGATAAGAAAATGGCCAAAAAAATGGGTACGCATGGACGTAATGTAGTACGGACAGAATACGATATTAGAACTGTCGCAGAAAGAACAGAGCACATTTATAAGCAGGTTTTCTCTTCATATTAAATAAGAAACAGTAGTTTTAGTTTTTCAGTTGATTTAAAACATGTTCAGACCATTTGAGTTGGATAAGAGCCTCCAAAATATTTATACAAACTATTTTCAACAGTACCAAATTCTTCATCAAATAATTTCTCATACTTTTCGGTATTAAGTTGAGTTATTTCACTTAAAGGTGAAGGTCCAAATATATACATTGTTGGTTGGCCGTTATATGAAACAACTGCCACTAAATGATAGTTCTCTCTTGTAAAAGTCCATATTTCAGAATATTGATCTACTAGATGGGAGGGAAAAAGTATGAAAAGGTTTTTAGGCAATTCTCTTTTAATTGTTTCAAAATCCTCAGGATTTTCAATGTCCCCTTTAATTAAACGATCGCAATAATATGCAGCCTTAGCTGGATCATCTCCTAAAATAACATCGTTTTTATTGGAATTATGTCTTATGAACCACCCTGCTGCTTTATAACCGATTTTTCTTCCATAATTTGCACCATAGG
>JBHLOP010000272.1:0-2780 GCA_048940375.1 Promethearchaeota archaeon
TAATCTTCTGAAATCACACTCAATCCGATGAAAATACCAAGATAATAAGCAAGGGCTTGAGGCATAAAAAGTCTTAAGGGATCATCAATTTCTACTAGAACGCCAGCAAGTGATGTTATCATCACAACGAAGCTAATAATAAGGAAAAATCTGATTTTCTGTGTGTATAATTGAAATTCTGTGCGTATCACTGTAAAAGTCGTCATAGTGCGTTTCATACTCCTAATTTTCAATTCATGCATTATTCAATTAGAACCGCCCATATAATCTAGCAGCATTTCTTCAAGCATAGTTTCTTCTTTTGTAGCGAGATTATCCATGTTTTCTTCTATTACCAGAATTCCGTCTCGCAATACACCAAATCTATCGCATAACTCAATAACTTCACTTAGAATATGTGTGCTAAAAAAGACCGTTACGCCCTGTTCCTTATTTAACGTTTTTAATAATGTGTGAATCTCTCTTCTGGCTATTGGATCAAGACCTGAAGTCGCCTCATCTAATATTAAGACTTTAGGACTTTTTAACAAAGATTGTGCCAAACCAAATCGCCTATTTATCCCCCTTGAAAGAGTACCTACTTTTGAAAGTCTGTATTTTGATAAGTCTGTTAGTTCAATTACCTCCAAAACACTATCTTCCAAATTTTCTTTGATTCCATCCAATCGTCCAATATACATAAGAGCCCGAAAAACCGAAAGAGAAGGATAAAACTTGAATTCCTCGGGCAATACTCCAGTTATACGTCTGATTGACAGAGATTCTTTTACAATATCAAAACCCGAAATCGCACCAGAACCACTTGTGGGTCTTATCAGTCCTGTAAGCATGCGTATTGTGGTGGTTTTGCCAGCTCCATTCTGACCTAAGAACCCATAAATTGATGCCTTAGGGACGGATAAATTTATTCCCTTTACTGCCGTCTGATCTCCAAACTTTTTTGTGAGGTTCTGCGTTTCTATCATTTTCAATCTATAATGCATATAAAGAATCATGTTATTTTAGATTTTTGTAGACTTACTTCAAATAGTCCTATTTTCTTTTAAAAAATTGGAAATTGAACAATCTTTCTTGTTCGGGAAGTTGAGCTCGCGTTATGAAAAATGCTATGATTATCGAAATTCCAGTTATTATCCGAGTTGAAAACCAATCAGGAGCACCGTTTTCATACAAGTTCCAGAAATCTCTAAACCCTAACAATTCATGGATGAAAAACCAATAGTTTTCAGTGATCACAGGTATAAAATAAGCCATTGAAGTAGTTAAAAGAGCAATCTGTATGCTTTTAAATAGACCAACATCTTTAAAGAAAAGCATTGGGATTACAAATATACAAAATAAGCCAAGGAAATTATCGGTCAGAAATGAATGAATATCATCCCATGAATAAAACTGAAGCAACCGTAGAATAACAGGGACAGGGATATTACCGCTTGTTGCATACGTTTCTGTTAGAAGGATCGTTGCAGTAAAACAAATAGCTAATCCTAATAGTAAAAATGTTAAGATCAAGTTGAAACACTCTTTGATCCACTTAATTTTTTTTCCATTTTCAATCTTTTGGCTCGTGATCTCTATAAAAACCATAAAAGCAATTGTGAAAACACTAGTGACAAGTTCCCAATGCCTAAACATTTTCAAACCTCTTTTTATTCCTCTTTATTATTTAGATATCTAAGAATTTTACGAGTAACTGTGAACTCAACTCATCAGTTTCCACTATAAAATATATGTCGACAAAACGATACATTTGTTAACAAAAACGTCAACTGGTAGCTACCCAAGAAACTGCAATTAGACTACGCAAAAAATAAACAAGTTTTAGAAGGAATTATAATGGACTATCAGAAACTAGCTAGAAAATATATTCTCCATAATGCAATAAAACATGAGGGACATGCACAACTCAGACCCGCGATGTCAACTCTATTCTCAGAACACCCAGAATTGACAAAAGAACATAAGGAGATCGAGGACGTCTTCATGTTCGTTATTACAGATATAAACAATCTTTCACTAGACGACCAAATAAGAGAAGTAAAGAGAGATTTTCCAGAACTCCTTGAAGTTAAAGTAGAAAAAAAAGAGGAAGGTAAACTTCCGCCATTACCTAATGTTGATAAATATGAGCAAATAGCTACACGATTTGCTCCAGCTCCAAGCGGTGCATTACATATTAGTCATCTATTAAGAGCACTTTCACTTAGTTATCTTTATGCTCAGATGTACGATGGCAAGTTTGTTTTGCGATTTGAAGATACTGATCCCAAGCGTGTTGATCAGAAATTCTATGACTGGATTTTAGAGGATTTAAAAGCAGTTGAAATTAAATGGGACGAGATTGTGTACGAATCTGATCATTTTGATCTTTATCTCGAAAAAGCAGCAGAGTTAATTAAAGATGGAAAAGCGTATGTAGATATGTGTATGCAAGAGGAATTTAAAAAATACAAAATAGAAAAGCGAAATTGCCCTCATAGATCGCTGAGTAGGGGTGAAAATCTCGAAAAATGGTCGAAAATGCTTGATGGCTTCTTTGCTGAGGGAGACGCTGTTGTTCGACTAAAAACACGTATGGACCACAAAAATCCTGTTTTGCGTGATCCACCCCTTCTGAGAATAATTGATACACCACACCCACGTACTGGTACTAAGTATAGAGTTTATCCACTATATAATTATGCGTGTACTATTGAAGATCACTATTCCAACATAAGTCATGTTTTCAGAGCTAAAGAGCACCAGCATAATGCGAGCATTCAAGCTGAAATCTATGCATC